>JAGYOJ010000138.1 GCA_018399435.1 Actinomycetota bacterium
ATTTTAAATTTTATTTTTTCTTTATTTTCTAACTTATATTTTTTAAAGTATTCTTTTTTAAACTCTAAAAATATTAGCTCGCCTGGAGTAATATATCTATTTGTTTTGCTAAAATCTGTATCTTCAATAACTATTTGCCCTGTCTCAATGCATGTATCCGGCCTGATCCTAAAAATAACATCTTCTTTTCCAGATACCCTCTGGGGAACCATATAGCCTATGCCGCTTCCAGCTTTAATTTTAATATTTGACTTTATTTTTCTATTTTCTTTTATAAAAGAATATGCATTTTCTGCAGCTATATAGCCATCCCTTGTAACATTATCAACCAAATCATTTACATATAAAGAATTCCCGCAGGAAAATATGCCATCTACTGAAGTCATCAAACCTTCATCAACTATTGGACCTCCACTTAACTCATCAATTCTAATATTGCAACTTTTAGAGACCTCGTTTTCGGGTATAAGGCCCACAGATAAAAGCAATGTATCACAACTTATATGTTTTTTGTTTTTATTATTTTTTAAATTTTTTTGAACTCCAGATATTTCTACTGCTTCTACCCTGTTATTCCCTAATATATTAGTTACTGTATGGTTTAAAAACAGCGGTATGCTGTAATCATCTAAACACTGGTAGATATTTCTCCTTAAACCAGTTGAATAAGGCATTAACTCATAAACGCCCTTAACATTACAGCCTTCTAAAGTTAGTCTCCTGGCCATTATCAATCCTATGTCGCCGGACCCCAATATCACAATTTCTTTTCCTGGAAGATAGCCTTCCATGTTTATCATTTTCTGGGCAAGGCCTGCTGTGAATATTCCTGCAGGCCTGTATCCTGGAATATTTATTGCCCCCCTTGTCCTCTCCCTGCAGCCCAATGAAAGAATTATAGATTTTGCCTTTATTTTCCCTACACCCATATTTTTATTAGAAAAAGTTATTTTTTTATCTTTTTCTATATTTAATGCCATTGTACCTAACATTAATTTTATCTTTTCTTTTTTTATCCTATCTATAAATATTTGCGCATATTCAGGGCCTGTAAGTTCTTTATCAAAGATATCAAGCCCAAAACCGCTATGGATGCATTGTGGCAAAATTCCTCCAGGGAAATCTTCTCTTTCAATTATTATAATATCAGCAATCCCTAATTCCCGGGCACGTACTGCTGCTGCCAGGCCGCCAGGGCCGCCCCCAACTATTGCTAAATCACAACTTTTATAAATCAATTAATCTTCCCTTTTATAATACTTGATCTATTTCCTTTTTTAGTAACATTCTCTACAGGCATGCCAAGTTCACGTGAAAGTATTTTAATTATTCTTAAACTACAATATCCGCCCTGGCATCTCCCCATGCCAGCTCTTGTCCTAAATTTCACCCCATCTAATGTTTTTGCGCCCCTTCTTATAGCTTCTAGCACTTCACTTTCTGATACTTTTTCACACCTGCATACTATATTTGCATAATTATTGCTTTTTTTATTAAAAGAAATGCTTTCATTAACTATTTTCTGGCTAAATCTTTTTATGCCCTTCCTAATAGGATTAAAAGATTTATTTTTTTTAAATTGGGCCTCAGAATCTATTAGAATATCTATTACCATATCAGAGATAGCAAATGTACATGTCAAGCCGGGAGATTGTATGCCTGCTACATTTATAAATTTATGGTTAACCTCAGATGGAGAAATTATAAAATCATTAGTGCCAGACACTGCCCTTAAGCCAGAAAAACTGGTTATTGTTTTATCAAAAGGAACATTTTTAAAATATTTCTTTGCCTTCGACTTTATTTCTATATAGCTTTTTAAGTCAGTTGCAATCCCGCCTTTTTTTGCTTCTACATAATTAGGGCCAATCAATGTGTTGCCATCGCATGTAGGAGACAAAAGGATGCCCTTAGACTTCTTCTTTTCCCCTTTAGCTACGGGAAAATTGGTATGCTTTACAAATCCAAAAGTTTCTTTATCTAAAATATAATACTGGCCTTTTACTGGCTGTATAGTAAAACTATTATCACCAATCATCGAAGCTATTATGTCGGCATAAACTCCCGCAGCATTTATTATAAAGCGGGACTCTATTAGATATTGGCCAGTTCCTATTAAAAAATTCTTCTCAAATTTAATATCTAATACTTTATTTTCAAACAAATAACTAACGCCATTTTCCTTTGAATTTTCAAAAAGGGCAATTGCGGCCTCATAAGGAGAAGTTATACAAGCATCCTTAGCAAAAAGTGTAGCATTGACTTTATCGTATATATTTGGCTCCAAATCTTTTATTTTATTTTTGTTTCTTATTATCTCAATATCTTTAATACCATTTTCTTTTCCTTGTTTGTATAGCCTTTCTAATTCACCAATTTTTTCCTTCTCTATAGCATTAACCATTGACCCAATATTATTTATTGGTATATCAAGATCCTGGGCATTTTTTCTAAAAAGCTTGTTTCCTTTATGGGATAATTTTAATTTTAAACTATTTTTTTCACCAGCATAACCCGCATGGATAATTCCGCTATTAGCCTTGGTAGTTCCCCATCCAACATCAGCCTCCTTGTCAATTACCAAAACTGATTTGCTATATCTACTCAGGGCCCTGGCAATAGCGCAACCTATAATGCCAGCTCCTATTATTACTATGTCAGTTTTTATTACCCTCTTTTTCATTTCCAATAAACTTACAATCAATAATAATTTTATTCAAGAAAAATATTTTGTTGGCCTATTTTTTGCTTGGCATGCATTATATTTAACTTATTAAATTATTTAGGAAAGTACAGAACGTAAAAAAACTTTGTTTTCTTTTAATCTTGTGACCAATTTTTAGCCTTATGTACCGCTTTTTCCCAGCTTATATATAATTTTTTCCTTAGAGTTTTTTCTGTTTTTGGGACAAAATGTTTAAAACCTATAGCCTCTTTTATATCTTCTGGGCCTTTTAAGATGCCAATGCCAATAGCGGCTCCGTACATCGCGCCCAGTGAAGTTGCTTCTTCGGTTATATACTTCTTAACAGCCAAACCGCTTATATCTGAAAGTATCTGGCAGAATAATTTGTTCTTTGTAACACCGCCATCTATTTTTAACACATTTATTTCAATTTCTGTGTCTTTTTTTATAGCTTTTATTACATCAACGGTTCTATACCCTACAGATTCTATTGCTGCCCTAATTATTTCAGCTTTAGTGGTAGCCCTGGTGATTCCAATTATCAGCCCCCTGGCATATGGATCCCAGTACGGAGCCCCTAGCCCTGTAAATGCTGGCACAATAAATAAATCTTTTTGGTAATCTAGCCCTTTAGCCAATTGTTCTATTTCAGAATAATCACTAATTATTCCCAAGCCTTCCTTTAGCCATTGGAAAACACTGCCGGTATTATAAACTGATCCCTCTAAAGCATAATATGTTTTCTTCCCGTCATTATAAAAAATGGTAGAAAGAAGGCCATTTTTACTTATTACCTTTTTGCTTCCAGTATTTACCATAATAAACGACCCTGTGCCAAAAGTAGATTTTATGCCGCCTTTCTTAAAGCATTGCTGGCCAAATAGTGCAGCTTGCTGGTCCCCAAATACAGAGCAAACTGGTATCTCTTTTCCAAAAAGAGACTTCAAATTCACTATTCCAAAAATACCATTGCCATAACATGGTTTTACTTCTGGCAATATATTTTTGGGAACATTAAATATTTCTAATAATTCGTCATCCCAACAAAGAGTAGAAATATTAAAAAGCAAAGTCCTGCTTGCATTTGAATAATCTGTTAAATGTTTTCCGGTTAGTTTAAAAATTATAAAGCTATCTAGAGTCCCAAAAGCAAGTTTCCCTGAATCCTTAAGTTTTTTTACATTTTCATTGTTTTTTAAGAGCCACTCAATCTTTGTTGCTGAAAAATAAGGGTCAATTCTTAAGCCGGTTTTCTCTCTTATTATATCTTCATAACCTAAGCCCTTTAATTCTTTGCATCTATTTGCTGTACGCCTGTCCTGCCAAACTATTAAATTAGAACAAGGTTTCCCTGTATCTTTTTCCCAAAATGCTACAGATTCTCTTTGGTTTGTAATCCCTATGGCTATTATGCTATTAGAACCCAAATCAGTTTTTTCAATAGCTTCTTTTATAACTGATTTAGTTTTATCCCAGATTTCTCCAAGGCTTTCTTCAACCCAGCCTGATTTTGGATAAATTTGTTTTACCGGCAAAAAAGCTTGGGAATATACTGAACCATCCAATCTAAATAACAAAAACCTAATAGAAGTAGTGCCTAAATCCAAGACTCCTATTAAAGCTTCCTTCTTTATCTCTTTTTCAAGTTTTTTTGGCTTATTTCTAGTAT
>JAGYOJ010000139.1 GCA_018399435.1 Actinomycetota bacterium
ATTGGGATAGTTTTCCCCATCATGATGATAATAATGGCTCTTGCCCAATTAATCGGGCTGGGATCTGCTTCTATGATTTCAAGAAGCCTGGGTAGGGGGGACCATGAAAGTGCAGATATGGTTGCAGGAAATTCTTTTTTATCAATAGCTATTTTAGGGATTGCAGCAGCTGGGATAGTTTTTGGGTTTATGGACCCTATTTTAAGGCTTTTTGGGGCTACAGAGAATATAATGCCATATGCTAAGGATTATTTATCAATTATAGCTATTGGATTTGTATTCTTTCCATTTTTAGTTTCAACCAATAATATAATTAGGGCTGAAGGCAATGCTAAAACTTCTATGATTATAATGGTTCTTGGAACAGGATTAAATATAGTTTTTGACCCCATATTCATATTTGTGCTTGGCCTTGGAATTAAAGGGGCAGCATATGCTACTATTGTTTCACAGTTTATAGGCTTTATGTATGCTATCTTTTACTTTTTAAGAGGAAAGAGTTCGCTTCATATAAAATTGCACCATTTTAAGCTGAAATTGAGTGTAATGAAAGAGATGGCAAGCTTGGGGTTTGCTTCTTTTGTAAGGCAAGTTAGCATGAGCTTTTTAATTATAATTGTAAATAATTCCTTGAAGTTTTATGCTGGGGATACCTTTATAGCGGCTTATGCAATTATAAATAGGATGTTTTTGTTTATAACTATGCCTTTATTTGGGACAGTTGCAGGGGTACAGCCAATAATTGGCTATAATTACGGGGCCGGGAAGCCAAAAAGGGTAAAGGATGCATTAAAGATTTCAATTCTTTCTACTATTGCAATAGGGGGATTTTTCTTCCTTGTATTTATGATTTTCCCTACACAGCTGGTAAGAATATTTAGTGCTGACCCTGAACTTGTTTCAATATCAGCATTCCCATTAAGGATGATTGTGCTACTGTTTCCGCTTATTGGATTCCAGTTTATAGGGGCAGCCTTTTTTCAGTCTATTGGAAAGGCGGTTCCCTCTATTGTGCTTTCCATGAGCAGGCAGATTCTATTTTTAATTCCTTTAATACTTCTTCTTCCCTTGGCTTTAGGGATTACAGGAATATGGATTGCTTTTCCTATTGCAGACTTTATAGCAATCCTTATAACTGGGATTTTCCTATACAAGGAATTAAAAATTATAGACAAGCCTGACAAGATGAAGCCTGCATTGGAAAATGCTTAATAGATAGTAAGGGTTACTTTATAAAATATTTCTCCTTTAGGAAAGAAAATAATCTATGTTATAGGTTTTAATCTTTTGCTTTTAGGCAATTTGAAATCCTTTAAAGGGTCCATATTTAGATATCTTTTAACTATAATCCATTTTTATTTTTCTCCACACAAATGTAAAAGTATTAGAAGATTATGACATCCCTGTTTTCATGTCAGGGAAAGCAAATCCATATGATAATGCCAAGTTTAAGCCATTTTTAGGACACTAAAGGTTGAAAAAGTATAAATGTTTGAATATGAAACCTGCCAGGGTGTAGCAGATAAAATCCGTATTTTATTCATAGATTCATATTTTATAAATATTTAAATAAAGACAAATAGTAAATAAGTTGTTGTTATGCAACCTAATTTAAAAATATGCCTTATTTTCCCATTGTCCAGCTTTTAATTTCTACAATACAAATAATTTGAATCTAGCAAATGCGAAATTTGCCCTATAAAGAGATTTTATTTCAAATTCTGAATGAATATATGTTTAAATCAATTAACTCTTATAATTATTACTATGTAAGCTTGTATCTTAAACGGCCTTTTTCTTTACGGAGATCTTTTAACCTCTTACTTGCTTCTTTATTGTGTACAGTACAATTTACTGCCTCTTGCTGTATGAGAAGTTCAATACAATTATCACATGCTGTACACCAATTTATTTCTTCTTCTCTTCCTTCTTTCATCTTTTTTGGCATATAACAATCAGCTAATGTCTGGCGGCCTATTGCAATCATATCGCAAACATTTTCAGATATGTTTTTATTTGCCCAATATTTTAAGGATTTCTTGCTTTCCGGAACTCTTGGCTGCAAGTTATTTTTGCCATCCCTAAAAATTGAATATGCAGAGCCTATTACTACAGTTTCAGGGTCAAGGTTGTCTTTTACTATCTTCTGGAATGTATGGTGCAGGTAAACCTGGTCAGGTATTCTGCGGTCAGGCTGTGACAAAGCTAAAGTTATTGAAGGGCAGCCAGCTGATACAATTATAAAATCTGCACCTCTTTCCTGTAATCCTTTTACCAGGGCTATAGGTTCACTATAATCTATTATTGCAGTATCTGGACCTGCTGAGCCGAACCCCCCTGGGAATCCTTCCCAAAATGAAATCTTTGATCCCACTATGAAATTAGGATCATTTATCTCTTTTTTTATTCTTTCATAGCCTTCATAAACAAATCTTGCCCTATTTTCAAAAGACCCCCCGTATTTCCAATCCCCTGTCATTATAAGGGCGCAATATTTGGTTTCCTAAATAGCCGTGGCATATCTTAAAATCTATTCCATCTGCTCCGCATTCATGTGCTATTTTTGCGCCCAGGATGAATTTTTCCAAAATATCTTCAATATCCTCCTCGCTTAAAAGATCTCCGCCAAAATCTGCATGGGGCTTTACAGTAACTCTTCTGGAAAAATCTGGATGGCTAATTTCGCCAGAGTGGGTTAACTGCCAAATAAATATGGCCTTATCATTTATCTTTTTCATTTCTTTTGTAAATTTTTTTAGGGCACTTTCATTTTTTGGCATTACGCTTAACTGGTTTAGGCGCCCCCTGCTTTCATCAGTTACAGTAATTGCTTCCAGATCTATCAGGCCGGCTTCTCCTTCAAAATACCTGGCATATCTTTCATAGGTCATTTTGCTGGGATTGCCATCCGAGTCTGCATCATTGCATTCCATTGCATTAAGTGCAATTCGGTTTTCGGATGTAAGGTTTCCAATTTTTATGGAATCAAATAATACATTTTTGTCATTCATTTTAATTCCCCTTCGTAAGATAATAAAATCTTTACTTTCTTAATTATATCTAATATAAATTTATAATAAATATCAGTAAAGTTTATACCAGTAATAAAACTATCTACATAATATAAAACAAAATCTGGACAAGTTGCTGGATAAATATTTATAAAATATACTAATAGGAACTTAATTTTAAAGGGGATAGGATGGATAATGAAAAAATTTCTAATTCTAATATATATCATTATAATATTTTCACTTATATTATCTTTTAATGCGGGGTGTACAAATATGGAAGAAGAAAAAAAAGATGTTACAGGGGAAGATACAATTGATAATGGGCATGAAATTGCAGTACTAGGTGGAGGTTGTTTCTGGTGCCTTGAATCAATATTTGACCAAATCAAGGGTGTTAAAAGTGCTGAATCAGGATATGCAGGGGGGACGGTTAAAAACCCTACTTACCAACAGGTTTGTTCAGGCAGTACTGGGCATGCTGAAGTTGTAAGAATTGCATATGATAAGGATATAATAACCTATAGGGATCTTCTTGAAGTTTTCTTTTATATCCATGATCCTACAACATTAAACAGGCAGGGAAATGATGTAGGGTCTCAATACAGATCCATAATATTATATAAAAACCAGGAACAGGAAAAAATTGCAAAAGAAGTAATAGAAGAACTTGAAGAGCAGAATATTTATGATGACCCTATTGTTACAGAAGTTGAGCCGCTTGATGCTTTTTACCTGGCAGAGGATTACCACCAGAACTATTATGAAAATAATAGGGGGCAGGGGTATTGCCAGATGGTTATATCACCAAAAATAGGAAAATTTAAGGAAAAATTTAGTGATTTATTAAAATAGCAGAATTAATTTTAGTAATGGCCTTCAGCCGAACTTCACTAAATAAATTAATTCTCTTATAATTAGAAAAGTATTTTTTTAAAATTTATAATAGGAGCCATTATGTTTAATTTAGGAATGATTACTGATCAAATCAGTATGGATCTTGAGAAATCATTAAAATTTATCAAAAGCCTGGGTTTAGATTATGTAGAGCTGCATTCCATGTGGGATAAAAATATTGAAGAACTTGATGATGATGAAGTACAAAAGGCTAAAGAATTAGTTAAAAAATATGGGCTAAAGGTGAGCAATATATCGTCTTCTGTTTTTCTGCAATGCCCGCTGGCGGGGGGTATGAAAGAATATGGACTTATAGCTGAATACTTTATTACTATCTCAGGCGATTATTCATTCCATATAAAAGCTTTAGAATATTCTATAAAGCTTGCAGAAATATTTGATACACGAAAAGTTAGAATATTTGGTTTTGAA
>JAGYOJ010000014.1 GCA_018399435.1 Actinomycetota bacterium
GTCAAGCATCTGCTGAGGCAACAGAATCTTCAGAACAGGAAACTACTCAAGAAGAAGAAGCTACTGAAGAAGAAATAGCAGAAGAAACTACAGAAGAAGCTGAGGAAGCTACAGAAGAAGCAGCCGAAGAAGAAACTGAAGAAAAAACATGGAAAATTGGTTTTAACAACTATGCAGACTCCCATGAGTTTTGTGCAAAAGTTTCTGCAGGAATAAGAGAAGAAGCTGAAAAAGCAGGCGTTGAATTAGAGTATGCTGAGGCAACAATGGATGGGGCTAAGATGATTGCAAATACCCAGACATTTATCGATAAGGGATGCGACCTAATAATAGATTTTAACTGGGTTCCTGAAGTAGGGGTCAATATGGTTAAAATGTGTGATGAAGCAGGAATTCCACTTATTTCTATGGATACAGTGTATGAAGGCGCATACTATTTTGGTGCAGATTCATATACAGCAGGACAAGTATTAGGCGAGTATTTAGAAGGTGTAATTGCAGAACAATGGGATGGAGAAATAGACGCTTTTGTTGGACTTTACTACCTTGGTGGTGGCGATATTGTAATGGATAGGGTTAAAGGTTGTGAAGATTACTTAAAAGAATCAGATAAAATTAATTTTCCAAGTGATGATATGAATTTCTTATTTGATGCAGGTGGCAGTGACCAAACTGTTAAATGTAAACAGCAAGTAACTGATTTTTTAACTTCACATCCAGATTTAGATCAAATTGTATTTGTTACACATAATGACGAAAGCGGCGCAGGTGCATTTGCTGGCATAGAAGCCTCAGGCAGGGAAGAAGATTGCTTGCTTGGCTCAACTGGCGGAGACACTCCTTTCCATGACCACATAAGAGCTGGCGGTGGAGATGTGTGGGTAGCTTCTAGCGCATTTGCTCCTGAAAAATATGGTGAACAAGTAATACCTATGGCTATAGATATACTAGAAGGAAAAGATGTTCCTGAAAAAGTATACCTTGACCACTTTGTATTAACTAAAGACAATCTAGACGAGTATTATCCCGAATAAGTAATATTTTTTCCGCCCATACAAGATAATACTTGTAAACAAAGAGGAGAAGGGAAATAATTTGGAAAACTACCTATTAAAAATGGAAAATATTAAAAAGAGTTTCCCTGGCGTACTTGCTCTTGAAGGTGTGAGTGTAGATCTTAAGAAAGGTGAAGTACTTGCCCTTGTAGGAGAAAATGGTGCAGGGAAGTCCACTCTTATGAAGATTCTCTCTGGTGCATACCAACCTGATAGTGGTGAAATATTTCTAAATGGTGAAAAAATAGATCATAATTATAATCCTGGTAAGGCTATTGATATGGGGATATCAAGCATTTACCAAGAGTTTAATAATCTTCCAGATATGAGCGTTGCAGAAAACATTTTTTTGGGAGAAATTCCAAAAAATGCTTTTAGGTTTATTGATTATAAAAAGTTATATAAAGATGCAAAAGAAATAATGTCAAAGGTGGGTCTAAACTGTAATCCTAAATTAGAGGCAGTCCACCTTTCAGTAGCAGAAAGGCAGCTTTTAGAAATTGCAAAGGCTATTTCTAAAGATGCAAAAATTATAATAATGGATGAACCAACAGCCCCATTAAATGATGAAGAAACTGAGACTTTATTTAAATTGATAAAAAAATTAACTGCTGAAGGAAAATCTGTTATCTATATATCACATAGGATTGAGGAAGTTTTTAAGGTTTCACAGAGAGTTGTAGTGTTAAGAGACGGAAAAAAAGTAGCCGTCCTTGATACAAAAAAAACAGATAAAAATGAGATAGTCAGGCTCATGGTTGGCCGGGATATAAAAGAAATGTTTCCTATTTCAAAAACAAAGATAGGAGAGACCGTACTTGAAGTTGAAGGGCTTGATAATGAATTTATAAAAAATGTATCCTTTAAGGTAAGGCGGGGAGAAATCCTAGGCTTATTTGGGTTGATGGGTTCAGGAAGGACAAAAATTGCAGAAACAATTTTTGGCAAGGAAAAATTGCTTTCGGGAACTATAAAGGTAGACAAAAAATTAAGAAAGATAAACAATCCAAATGCAGCCATTAAAGCAGGTATTGGATATCTATCTCCTGACAGGAAACAAGATGGTTTAGTGCTTGTACATACTGTAAAAAATAACATTTCGCTTGCTTCATTGGAGTTTTATAGAATGTTTAAATTTTTCTTAAATTTAAAAGATGAGCAAAAGGATGTAAATAAATGGATAAAAAGGATGAACATTAAGACTCCAAGCATAAATTCTATCGTTGAAAGTCTTTCTGGAGGCAATCAGCAAAAAGTTGTTGTAGCGAAGTGGGTAAACACAAATCCTGATGTTTTGATAATGAATGAGCCAACTAGAGGCATTGATGTTGGCGCGAAAATTGAAGTTTATAAAATAATGGAAAACCTTTGTGAAAAAGGGCTTGGAATTGTAATGATATCATCAGAACTTTTAGAAATTATTGCTATTTCTGACAAAATATTAACTGTACATGAAGGGGAAATTACAAACTCTTTTGAAAAAGAAGATTTTAATCAAGAAAATATTTTAAAATCTGCATTGGGTAAGAAGGAGAAATATGAACAACTCAAAAAATAATCTCTCTGACAGAAAATTTGCTGGTTCAAAGACAGTATTGGGGGAAATAAACAGGACTTGGGGCACACAGC
Source organism: Actinomycetota bacterium (assembly GCA_018399435.1). GTDB lineage: Bacteria > Actinomycetota > Humimicrobiia > Humimicrobiales > Humimicrobiaceae > M55B165. Next base: position 2,685 of record JAGYOJ010000014.1, read on the forward strand.
TTAGTGTATTGGGAGCTATTTTACTTTTAGTAATTGGTTTTAGTGTCGCAAGCCCTTATTTTTTTACTTTCAATAATCTTGTTAATGTTGGCCATTATATGTCTATTATGGGAATACTTGCTGCAGGTTGTACGGTTGCTTTAATAATCGGCGCCTTAGACGTAAGCCAGTATTCTAACCTTGCGTTGACAGGTGTATTTTGTATTCTTCTGGACAGAGCAGGGGTCTCAATATGGCTTATATTCATATTTGCTTTAGTGGCAGGTACATTCCTTGGCCTTATTAATGGCTTTATTGTTACAGTGCTTAAAATAAATCCAATTATTGGCACAATTGCATCTGGAATGGTAATGAGGGGAGTCACTTATATGATTACTGAAGGGAAAGCCCTCTCAATTAGCCCTGAAAATTCAGATGTCTATTATGCGTTAGGCCGGGGGACCTTCTTAGGAATACCCATAACCATATTAATTATGGCGTTGGTTTATCTGGTAATTTTTATAATTTTAAAATATACAGCATTTGGCCGGCAGATATATGCTGTTGGCGGCAATAGCGATGCCTCTTACCTTGCTGGAATCAATATAAAAAATGTAAGAATAGGTGCCTTAATGATTGCAGGGGCTACTGCTGGAATAGGCGGATTCTTTTTGCTTGCCCAATTAGGGTCCATGCAGCCAAATACAGGAGAGGCTACATTATTGGATATTATAGCAGCTGTATTAATAGGTGGCCTTAGCCTGTCAGGAGGAAAAGGTAAATTGACCGGTACAATTCTTGGAGTGATAACTTTAATAATAATTCAAAATGGCATGACACTTCTTGGAATCCAGTCATTCTGGCAGATGATGGTTAGAGGCATTATTATTATTATTGCTGTATATATAGATGTATTAAGAGGCGGAGGATATAAATAATATGTTTCGCAAATTGAAATTGTTTAACCTAGTTAAGGTAAAATAAAATTTGGTTATCTGTATTTTTAGAAAGAGTTAGATATTTTAAACGGTAGCTTTTTATCTGTAGAAATATTAATAGATAAAGGGGCTGGCTGTTAAAAACAGGTGCCCCTCATATATTCCGGATAGGACTTAATAATAATAAATATTAAGGTTGGCATGATTAAATTTTTTGACGTAAATTTTTGGATAGGCAGTAGCGATTATTGGCTTAGCAGTGATTTATACAATGATAAAGAAAAGCAAAAAGATCTTTTAAAGATTAAAGAAAAATTAAAAGACAATGATATAAGAAAAGTTTTAGTAACTAATAAGCTTGCATTAAACTACGATTGGGATGTCGGAAATGGAAGGCTGCTAAATTCTAAACTTTCAAAAATAGAAAATCTTTATTACAGCTTTGTCTTAAATCCTGATATATATTTTAAATATGACATTAACAATTATATTAAAAAAGCTTTTCAAAACAAAGTAAGGCTTTTTAGGGTTTTCCCCAAAAAACAATTATTCTACATAAATGATTTTTATATGGAAAAAATATTTGATGTACTTTCCGAAAAGAAATTCCCGGTAATGCTGGACTTGAAACAATTTGATATCACTGGCGCAAAATATTTTGATATTAATGTTGTTGAGACTGTTTTGGAAAAATATCAGGATATGCCTGTGATAATGGAAGCCAGCTTGAAGCAATGCATGTTTAGCCGCTATTTTTTCCCGCTCTTAGAAAAATTTGAAAACTTATATCTTGAAATAAGCGGCTTGCTTCTTTATGACCAGATTGAATTATATGTTGAAAAGTTCGGATCAGACAGACTCATTTTTGGTACTAATTACCCTAATCTGCCTATAGAAATTAATACTAATAGAATAATACTTGCAGATATTAGCGGAGAGGATAAGCGCAATATAGCATTTAATAATTTAAATAATATTATAGAGGGTATTGAAATTGGCTAAAATAAGCATAAATGAAGAATTAAAAAAGTTTAAATTTATTGATTCACATATGCATCTAGGAGTGGCTGCTAATACCCTATATTATAAATATAGCGATGATAGGGTTATAGAGATCCAAAAAAAATTTAATGTAGAAACTACTATTTGCTCCCAGACTATAGGTATAATGGGAGACCTGGATGCCCAAATAGAAGAAATAATAAAAAACCAGAAAAAATTTGGGGATTTTATTTACTGGCAACTGGTATATATTGCTGAACAATCAGAGAAATCCTTAGATATTATTGAAAAATACAGAAATAAGATTAATTTTGCAGGCATAAAAATATATTCTGTAGGCTCAGAGCTAGGCCTTGACGATAAGAAATATTATCCTTTATGGGAATATGCAATGGCAAATGATATAGTGGTGGCTGCCCATACCTGGAGCCCTTATACAGAAAATCCCAAACAATTTTACAGCAATCCGTTATTGCTGGAAAGCGTGCTTAAGGATTTTACAAACCTTAAGGTCCTTTTGGTTCATTCAGGGGGAAAAGCAGATTTTTATGATGAAGTTATAGAGCTTGTTAGAAAACATGATACTTTGTATATGGATTTTTCAGGAGACTGTTTTTATCCACCTGTATTTAAAAAAGTATTAGATAGAGTTGGAAAGGGCAAGAGCCTATTTGGAACAGATATGCCCATGATGGATATCAGGTATCACTTAAGCAATGTAATTGCTGCAGATATCAGTGATGAAGATAAAAAAGACATTTTTTATAATAATGCAGCCAGGCTTTTTAAATTAGATAAGGTTTATTAATAAAGTATTAAAATGTTTTAAATTAGAAAAGGATTAAAAATGATAGAGCATAAAAAATTTGAGCCGTATCTAGGTGAACCGGACAAGGAAAGGCTTATAGCAGCCATGAAAGGGCAACCTGTAGACAGGGTCCCTAATATTGAAAATCTGATAGAAGATAAACATGTAGAAAAGATACTTGGCCGGTATGCAGGAAACACCTTGGCAATTGGAGGAGATCCTGCAAAAGGCGCAGATGCCGAGCAGGGAAGGCCAATGCGCCCTGATGATTTTATAGACCTATGTAATGTAATAGGCCAGGATGCAATTTTTTTTGATGCTGGAATGTGGACTCCTTTTAAAAAACCTGACAAGCAGGGCAAGTTAGTGCATGCATATGATAAGAGCATAAAGAACAGGGACGATTTTAAAAAAGTTGTTTTAGATGCTGATAAGCAGTTAGAGGGCGCTAAAAAATATTTAAAAGAATACAAGGATGCAGTTAAAAAAAGAAAGAGCAAGTTAGGAATAGGGGCAGTATACGGCTGCGTATTCCAAACTTTGTATGAATTTGTGGTAGGAATGAATGACTTTATGATGCTGTGTTATGAAGACAGGGATCTTGTAGAAGAGATGTTAGAGGTATCTACCCAGCATTTTGTAAATATTACAAAAATTTTAGTGGAAAATGGCACAGATTTCATATTCATTGGCGATGACGTAGCATTTAAGACAGGGCTTTTTATCCCCCCTAAAATCATGAAGGAAATATGGGTGCCGCGCATGGCAAGAATAATGGAGCCTGCTGTTGATAAAGATATTCCCATAATGTTTCATTCCGATGGGAAAATAGATGACATCGTTGAAGATTTAATTGAAATGGGTGTTGATACTATCAACCCTTTAGACCCATACGGCATTAATTATGCCGATTACAAGAGAAGGTTCGGTTCAAGAGTTACCCTTTGCGGCAATATAGATATAGAATTTCCTCTTGCAAAGGGCACTCCGGAAGATATTGAAAAAGATGTAAAAGAGCATATGGAAGTTTTAAAGCCGGGCTACAGGTATATATCAGATAGCTCACATTCTATTGTTAATTATATACCGCATGAAAACTATATCGCTTATATTAATTCTGTACATAAACATGGGGTGTATTAAAATGCAAAAATATTTTGATTGTAATTTATGGGTTGAAGGATATGAATATAAAAATGGGGCTACAGATAAAATAAATGAATTAGAGAAAAAACTTAAGAAAAATAATATAGATAAGGCCATTTTAACCAATAAATTATCCCTAAGCTATGATTGGGAAATTGGCAATAGTGAATTAATCGAAAATAGCGAATTACAAAAAAAAGAAAATATATTTTTTTCAGCAGTAATTGTTCCTGAGCTATTTACAGACAAGAATTTAGAAAAGTATATGAAAAAACGCTTAAAGGAAAAGGCCAGGATTATTAGGATATTTCCTAAATCACACCTTTTTTATATAAATGATTTTTATATGAATAAAGTTTATGATTTTCTATCTAATTATAGGATACCCTTGATGATTGATTTAAAGCAATTAGACATTACTTCAAATAAGAGTTTTGCGATATGGGATTTAAAGGATTTGCTTTCCAGACATAAAGGCATGCCTGTAATAATGGAGTGCAGTTTAAAGCAATTAATGTTTTCCAGGCTTTTTTATCCTCTATTGGCAGAATATGAGAACCTCTATATTGAATTAAGCAATCTCTTATTAATTGACCAGATAGAAGATATTGCTAAAAGGTTTGGGTCCCACAGAATTATTTTTGGCTCAAATTATCCCAACCTTGATTTAGAAATTTCTGCAGGCAGGCTGATGCTTTCAGATTTGCCTGAAAAAATGCTAGAAGATATTGCTTATAAAAATCTTGAAAAAATATTAAGGAGAATAAAAATTGGTTGATTTAGATAAATTAGGGATAAATTATGAGAAAATAATTGATTCCCATATACACCTGGGCGTATTGGCTAATACCTATTATCAAAATTATAGTGATAAAAAAGTAATTGATATACAAAAAAGGTTTAAAGTGGTTAAATCTTTTTGCTCCCACTGCATAGCTTTTTCAAGCCTGGACAGGCAAATGGATGCAGTAGAGAAAGCTTCAGGGCAGTTTGGAAGCCACTTGTACTGGTATTTAATTTATAACCCGAATTATCCAGAAAAGTCTATCAAGATAATAGATGAAAACAAGGATAAGATAAATTTTGCTGGAGTAAAAATACATCCTGTATTTCACTTAACCAGTATAAACAGCAAAAAGTATTTTCCCTTATGGGAATATGCGTCTAGCAATAATATCATTACCCTCACGCACAGCTGGAGCCCGGATACCCCTAACCCCAAACAACATTTGTCAAACCCGCTGCTGTTAAAATGCGTCTTAGAAAGATATGGAGATATTAAAATAATTCTTGCCCATTCAGGGGGAAAAGTACCTTTCTATGATAAGGTAGCAGATTTCGGCAAAAATTATGAAAACCTTTATTATGACTTTGCAGGGGACACGTTATATCCTCCAGTATTTAGGAAGTTTATCGATAAAGTAGGCGCAGATAAAATTCTTTTTGGGTCAGATATGCCCATGATTGATATACGTTACCATATACTGAACATATTTAATGCTGGCTTGATCAAAGAAGAGAGGGAAAAAATACTTTATTTAAATGCTATTAAACTATTTGGAAACTTAGATAAAAATTAATTAAAAATATTTACAAAATTATATTAGGAGGTATTGTTTTGGCTTTAAGAATTAATGCGCATATTGGAGTTTTGGGGACATTTAATGAAAGATATGTTCCCGGCGGTTATTTTGATGAAATTGAGTTTGACAAGATGTTGGAGATAATGGGAAAAATTGAAGGCTTAGACGGGCTTTCTGTATGGTATCCAGGCCATCCTTTAATTGATGAGCCAGAAAAACTAAAGAAAAAGCTTGAAAACAATAATTTAGAAATTGCAGACATAGGGCCCGAGATATGGTCTGACAGGAAATGGAAATATGGGACTATTTCTGCCACTGATAAAAAAATTAGAAAAGAAGCAATTAAGATTATAAAGCATAATATTGATTTGGCAGTTGAGCTAAATGCCTATAGTGTTTTGCTCTGGCCTGCCCATGATGGATTTGATTATTCTTTCCAGGTAAATTATGACAAATCCTGGGGGTATATGATTGAATCTCTAAATGAGATTGGAGAATATAACAGGGATGTAAAGACAGCATTAGAGTATAAGCAAAAAGATCCCAGGGCAAAGTCATTTATTGAAGATATTGGCAAGCTGATGCTGCTTGTAAAATCACTTGATGTAGAAAATATTGGCGGCGCTTTAGATATCGGGCATGCATTATTTGCTGGTGAAAAAATGGCTGAGTCTTTAATGCTTTACAATAGGTATGATAAATTGTACCAAATACACCTTAATGATAATTACAGGGATGCAGACCCCGACTTGTTATTTGGGACTATTAACTTCTGGGATACATTAGAGCTTTTTTATTGGCTTAAAAAAGTAAATTATGGCGGATGGCTAAATATTGATACAGTTTGCCCTAGAGATGATAGGGCTAAAATGCTTGAATTAGGGGTTAAGCTTGTAAGGGATTATGAAAAGATGGCTGATAAATTATACAAGAGTTCAGAAAAAATAGAGAAAAATTTAGATAAACAAAATTTTGCCGAAAACATGTCCTTGATAAGAGAAGTTGTTTTTGGGAAATAAGGCTGTAGATTTTACCTGCAAGTAGGCAGCAGTTTTTATTTATTCTAAATCTATTAAAAGGAGAATAGGTCTTTATGGAAGCATGTGAAAGATTATTAGCTATATTAGAAAATAAATGTCCGGATAAAGTGCCCTTATCTATTTTTACTGAACTTTTGCCGAGGGGCTATTTTGAAAGGCTGTTAAGGAACAGGGGATTAAGCCTTCTAACCCATGTTGGTCCCATAATTGATGATATGTTTCCTATTTGTGATACCCCTAATGTCGCCACCACGCAAAGGAGATCAAATTTGGGAACCGAAACAATTTATGAGACGCCAGCAGGAAAAATATCTTATGAACAACGTACTGGCGGCACCAGAATAGCAACTCTGGATTGGATGATACCGGCAACTCCTTTAATTAAAAAAGTAGAGGATTATAGCCCCCTTATTTATTTAATCAATGATACTGAAATAAAAGTTGATGCTAAGAAATTTAAGCTTTTAGTTGATGACCTTGGCCCAGATGGCATAATACATGTAATCTTGGGATTGCCGCCATATGTAGAAGCCCAGTATTTGCTGGGCCTTGAGTGCTGGAGCTATGAAAAGCATGACCATCCTAAACAGTTTGCCAGGCTGTTGGAGGCTTTAGAGGCAAGAAATGAGAGAGCGGCTCAAGCATTACTGGCAGTTGATGATTATAGGATGGTTTATCTGGGTGACATATCTGATAATCTAGATAGCAGGGACTATGCCAAGCATGCTATTCCTTTTTTTGGCAAGTATTCAAAAATATTTAGGGCCAGGGGCAAGAAATGCGGAATCCATGCCCATGCTAAATTTTTAAAGAGAAACAAGCAGGTTTTGGCAGACATGTCTGTGGATTTTATAGAATCATATACGCCTCCCCCTTATAGCGATCTGGATTTGCCTGAATTAAGGGAGGCAGTGGGCGATGATGCCGCTATATTTATAAATATTCCAGAAGTAGTCTTTTATGAAGGTTATGATAAAACAAAAAAATACACTAAAAGATTGCTGAAAAGCGATCCAAGTTACAATAAGGCGATATGCTTTTCAGAAGTAGGCATGGCCTTGGTTAATAATCAAGAGGTCAGAAATATTTTTGAAGAAGGTTTTAGGGCAGTAGTTGATGCTATAGATGAAATGCCTTATTGATTGGTTTTATGTTTAGCAAGGCAATAGATATGCATGGATATAAGTATATTTATAAAATAAGTTTAGAGGACAGGTATTAATTTATGGATTGGAACAAAATAATATTATCAACTATAAAAGGCCAGCCAACAGGCTGCCTTCCTTTTATACCCAGGCTGGACCTATGGTATAAGTCAAATAAGCGCAAGAATAGCCTGCCTGATAAATACAAAAATTGCTCACTAAAAGAGATAACTAATGATTTAGGAGCAGGGTATCATTCAGTAGTGCCGGATTTTAGGGATTTTATAGATAAAAAAAGCAGTGGGCTCATACCTCTGGGAATTTATGACCTAAACACCAACCCTTACAAGATTAATCTAGAAAGCATAGATTTTGAATGTGAGACAAAAGACGGGCTAACTACTACTGTAATAAATACCCCTTTTGGAAAAATTGAAGCAAAGTACTTATATAATAACAGGATGGAAGAAGCCGGCAATACTATTGGCCACACTATCGAACACCCAATAAAAAGCGAAAAAGACCTAAAGGCTGTAGGGTATATTTTTGAAAATATTGGTGTTTTAGACAATTACGAAGGTTTTAAAAAATTTAAGGAATTTGTAGGAAAAGAGGGGATGGCTGTAGGTTTTTCAATGCTGGCAGCTTCTCCAGTTCACCATATTATGAAAGAGTTAATGAATTTTGAAAAATTTGTTTATTTGTTTGAGGATAACTTAGGGGTCATTGAAAAACTTGCTTCTAAAATTGAGGTGCTGTATGAAAAGATTTTAAACATAGTTATAGATAGCCAGGCAAAATTAATATTTCTTGGGGCAAATTATGACAGTTTTTTAACCTGGCCGCCTTTTTTTAAGAAATATATTACGCCTTATCTAAAAAAATGGTCTGCCATTATACATAAGAATAATAAATTTATTCTTACCCATGCTGATGGGGAAAATAATGGATTGCTTGGCGAATATTTAGATAGTGATATAGATATTGCAGATTCAATATGCCCAAGCCCAATGACTAGCTTGAGCTTAAAGCAGGTAAGGAATGTATTCAAAGATGAAATAACTATATGGGGCGGCATACCATCTGTTTGTCTGCTAAAAGAGGCAATGAATGATTATAATTTTGAAAAACAAATGGAAAAAATTATGGCAGATATTGGCGATGGGAGCCGCATTATTTTAAGCTTTGCTGACACTACACCGCCTCAAGCTGAATTTAGCAGAATAGAAAAAGTGGCAAAAATTGCACGCAACTTTAATAGCAGGTAGGTTATAAAGAATATGGATAAAAAATATTTAGCAGTAGATCTTGGTGCTAGCAGCGGACGGGCCATCGTGGGAAGCTATAATGGTTCTAGGCTAGTATTTGATGAAGCCCATAGGTTTGAAAACAAACCAGTAAAAGCCAATGACACTATTTATTGGGATATCCTTTACTTGTTTTTGGAGGCTAAAGTTGGCTTAAGCAATGCTATTTCTAAATATAAGAAAATTGAATCAATGGCTATAGATACTTGGGGAGTTGATTTTGGGCTAATAGATTTAAATGGGAAGCTAATTTCAAATCCTGTAAGTTACAGGGACCCAAGCAAGTATATTGATAAAAGAAAGGAATTTTATTCCCATTTTCCTAAAGAAAAATTATTTGAAATTACTGCAGTTAACCCAATACTAACCATATCTGCCTTATTTTACCTTTATAATATGAAACTTAACAATCTGCATGGGATTAACTATGCCAAAAAGTTTTTGATGATGCCAGATCTTTTTAATTATTTTTTTACTGGGATTTGCCGTTGTGAATTTACAGTTGCCAATAATTCAATGATGCTTAATTGGAAAAACAATAATTGGGATAAGGGCATTATTAATTATTTGGGGCTTAGCAAAGATTTATTTCCAGAAGTCATAATGAATGGCAAAAAAATTGGCAAACTAACAAAACAAATTACAAAAGAACTGGAAATAGGCAGCATGCCGGTTGTATCATGCGCTTCACATGATACAACATCAGGTGTAGCAGGAATCCCGGCAGGGAGCAGCAATAACTGGGCTTTTATTAGCGCTGGAACATGGTGCGTTATGGGAATTGAAACTGAAAATCCAATAACTGATAAAAATATGTTAAATACAACAATTATTAATGAAGGCTGCGCTAGTGGTAGAAATATAATTGCAAAAAACCTGACAGGATTTTGGATAATACAAAAATGCAGGCAAAAATGGGCTAAAGATAATAATGACTTAAAATGGGATAAAATTGTCGGCTTAGCAAAAAGGGAAAAACCTTTTACCTCATTTATTGATATTGATGACCCAAGGTTTGCAAGGGACCATGATAATATGCCGGATATAATAAGGAAATATTGTATTGAAACAAACCAGAAGCCTCCAAAAAATATGGGGCAAATTGCAAGATGTATTTATGAAAGCATGGTTTTGCGCTTTAGGCTTGATCTTAAGTTAATCGAAAAATTAAGCAATAAAGAAATTGAGGTAATTCATATTATAGGGGGTGGAGTTAAAAACCAGTTAATTTGCCAGTGGACAGCTAATGTAGTTGGTAAGCTTGTAATTGCAGGGCCGGTAGAAACTACTGCTATTGGCAATATTATTATGCAACTGATGGCAGCAGGAGAAATAAAAGATATTTCTGAGGGTAGAAAAATATCTAAAAATTCTTCCTCTACAGTTATTTATGAACCTAAAGATAGGAGTATATGGGAAAGCATTTATTACAAGTATATTAATGTGATAAACAATAAAATTTAGTTGATATTTATAAATAAAGTGTTTGACATTATATAAAAAGCCAATATAATTAAAAAATAACCATTAATAATCAAAAATGTTCAAGGAGAGATATGGACACAATAATAAAACAAATCATGGATTTCAAGAAAGAGGAAATCCCAAAATATGAAGCTAATTTAATGCTTGGAGGGGGGACTCCTGGAGTTAATTTGGTTAAGGGAGAAAATATTTATGTATATGATATTAAAGGTGAAAAATACCTGGATTGCACCTCACAGTCATGGGCTCTTCACCTTGGTTATTCCCATCCTGAAATTAACCAAGCAGTAAAAGAGCAAATAGAGCTTTCTAATCATTTTCATACCGGCTTTTTTACAGTACCTAGATATCTTCTAGCTACAAAAATTGCTGAGATATTCCCTGAGAAAATGAATAGGGTAATGTTTACTATAGGCGGCGGAGTATCTATTGAGGCAGCATTAAAGATCGCTATAATAAATAGGCCTGATGCACATAATTTTATATCACTTTTTGGGGGCTATCACGGCACTTCCTTTATGACTACAGGCGCTTCCCATACCGGAACAAGGTCAATGGGAAAATACCTTGGCGGAGCAACTATAGCTCATTTTTCACAAAACTTTATAAGAGTCCCTGCTCCATATTATTACCGGCCATATTTTGAAGTATGCAATAAGGATGACAGGGATGAAGTAGACAGAAGGTGCCTGCAGGAACTGGAAATGCAAATAAAGTATGGCTCAACAGGGCCGGTAGCTGCGATGGTAATGGAGCCACTACAGGCAAGCGGCGGGCAGATAATATTTTCCAAAAATTATATCCAGGGAGTAAGGGATATATGCACAAAGCATAATATAATCCTTATTTGGGACTGCATCCAGACTGCATTTGGTAGAATGGGTGACTGGAGCGCAGCTAACCATTATGGAGTAACTCCTGATATTATGGTTTTAGGAAAATCCATGGGCTCAGGCTATCCAATTAATGCTGTAGTTGTATCAGATGATATAGAAGGCGTTAAGATGGATGGAATAGACCTTCACACATTTGGAAATAACCAGGTATCCCAGGTAGCAGCGCTAAAGCAGATTGAGATAATGCAAAGGGATAATATTTTAGATAATGTTAAAAAAGTTGGCGGATATCTAAAAGACGAGCTTATTAAATTGCAAAAAGACTGGCCGCAGATGGGCGATGTAAGGGCTGTAGGTTTTCATATTGGCGTTGAATTTGTAAAAGATCCAGAGACAAGGGAACCTGACTATAGCGGAGTTAGAAAAATTAGAGAAGTAGGCTTTAAAAATAATATAATCTTTGGCCTTGGCGGAACCGGCAAAGGAAAAGCGGTACTAAAGATAAAGCCTCCACTTATTACTACAAAAGAGCAGGCAGATGAAATTTTAGAAAAGTATACTAAAACCCTAAAAGAGGTTTTGGGCTAAATATAATTAAAAGGATTTAAAATGCTTAGAAAAATAGAATGCTTTATACAGCCAACAAAACTTGAGGCCGTAAAAGACGGCCTAATTGAAGCAGGGATAGAAGGGATGTCAGTAACAGAGGTCCTTGGCTTTGGAAAGCAGAGGGGATACATAAACGGAGAGGTACCAAACAGGAAAGTTAAGCTACTTAAAAAGATAAAGCTAGAGATAGTGGTAGGAGAAGACGAGGTTGAAAAGTTTACCACTGCAATAATTAAGCTTGCTGGCACAGGTAAGATTGGATCAGGTAAAATATTTGTAATACCGGTAGAGGATGCAGTAAGGATTAGAACCTCTGAATCTGGAATAAGCGCTAT
>JAGYOJ010000140.1 GCA_018399435.1 Actinomycetota bacterium
ATTTTTCTGCAAGCATTGACAATTTTTTTATAAAATACTTCCCTAATTTTTCTGCCCTATCTGCAAGTTTATTATCCTCTAAATAATCAACTACTGCACAGCCCGCAGCGCAAGATGCAGCATTTCCTCCAAAAGTAGATCCATGAGATCCTGGTCCAAACACGGAGCTTAGCTTTTCTGTGGATATGATTGCGCCTATAGGCATACCCCCGCCCAAACTTTTTGCAACTACCAGTATGTCAGGAAAAATATTATAATTCTGGTAAGCAAACATTTTCCCTGTCCTTCCAAACCCTGTTTGGATTTCATCTGCTATTAGCAAAATGTCTTTTTTATTGCAAATCTCTCTTAAGCCTTTTAAAAAATTCCTATCTACAGGATTAACTCCGCCCTCTCCCTGTATAGGTTCGATAATTATTGCGCAAGTTTTATTATTTAATTGGCTTTTTAATGAATCCATGTCATTAATGTTTGCATATTTAAAACCTTCAAGCAATGGTTCAAAAACTTTTTGCTTCTTGGTCTGTGCAGTGGCTGATAATGCGCCCAAGGTCCTTCCATGAAAAGAATTATAAAAAGATATAATTTCATACCTATCTAAATTGTATTTTTCAGTAGAATATTTCCTGGCAAGCTTTATGGCACCTTCTACCGCTTCAGTTCCGCTATTTGAAAAAAAGACCTTTTCCCCAAATTCTGTAATAATACATAATTTTTTTGCTAGCTCAACCTGGGGCTTATTGTAAAAAATATTTGAAGGTTGTATAATTTTTTCAACTTGCCTTGAAATGCTTTTAACCACCTGGCTATTTGAATGCCCTACATTTAAGCAGCCATAACCTCCAATATAGTCAGTGTATTTATTTCCTTCTGCATCCCAGAGATGCTGCATTTTTGCTTTTGTAAATACAATAGACAATCTACTGTATGTAGGCATTAAATATTTTTCTCCGTCTTTAAAAATTTCTAAATTCTTTTCAACTGCCACTTAATCCTCCTTAACTATCATGGTTCCAATTCCTTTATCTGTAAAAATTTCTGCAAGTATTGAATGTTTTTTGGTCCCGTTTAAGATATGTGTCCTTTTTACCCCGTTCTCTAAAGCATTAATACAGGCTTCAACTTTAGGTATCATTCCCTTGTCTATTTCACCACTTTCTATCATATCATAGCAGCTCTTTATAGATATACTCGAAATTAATTTACTATCCTTAAGAATTCCATCAACATCAGTAAGTGATATTAATTTTTCAGATTTTAAGGATATAGCAATCTCAGATGCACATGTATCAGCATTTATATTATAAATATATCCCTTTTTATCTACGCCCAGTGTAGCTATAACCGGCATATACCCATCATCAAGTATGTTTATTAAAAAACTTGAATTAATTTCTTCAATATCTCCAACATAACCAAGATCAATATTTTTTCCATCTTTTTTGTATTCTTTCTTGCTGCAGGAAATAAAGCTTGCATCATTTCCAGATACGCCTATAGCTATTTTTCCATGTTTATTTAAAAAATTAACAATTTTGGTATTTACCTGGCCTATTAAAACCATTTTTGCTATATCAATTACTTTTTCATCAGTTACCCTTAATCCATCAACAAATTTTGGCTTTATTTTCCTTTCATCCATTATTTTTGATATTTGCTTTCCTCCACCATGCACTAAAACTACTTTTATTCCCACATATTTCATGAGCACTAAATCATCCAATACTTTCTTTAGAATTTTATTATTTTCCATCATGCTCCCGCCTATTTTTATAACTACAATACTATTAAAATATTCTTTTATATACGGCAGGGATTCAAGCAATACCTCAACCTTATTAAAATACATCTCATTTGAATTTTTATCTTTTGCAAACTTTATTTCCATAATAAAAAACCTTAAGTTGAATACATGGCATTTATCTTAACATAATCAATAGATAGGTCAGATGTCCAGGTTATTCCTTTTTCTTTACCTTGATTTAAATCTATAATAAATTTTATTTCATTATTTTTCAAAATAGCCTCGGCTTTACTCTGGTCAATTTCTACCCCAATTCCTCCCTTTACGATAATGATATTATCTATATAAATGTCTATCTTATTAGGGTTAAAATTCACATCACTTGTTCCAATAGCTGCATTTATCCTTCCCCAGTTAAGGTCCTCTCCATACATGGCAGTTTTAAAAAGGTTTGAATTAGCAATTGCCTTTCCAATTTTGCATGCATCTTTTCTTTTTTTTGAATTTACAACTTTTATTTCAATAAATTTTGTAATTCCTTCCCCATCTGAGACAATTTTTTTGGCCAAGCTCTGTAAAACAAAAAACATGGCTTCCTTAAAAACTTCAAAATACTTAGAATTTTTATTTATTTTTATTTTGCTTTCACCATTTGCCTGGACAGTAACCATATCATTAGTAGACTGGCATCCGTCTACAGTTATACAGTTAAAACTTTTATTAACGCCTTCTTTTAAAATACTGTCTAGAACATGATTAGATATTTCAATATTGGTTGCTATAAAAGCAAGCATTGTAGCCATATTTGGTTCTATCATCCCAGACCCTTTTGCAATGCCTCCTATTATTATATCTTTTCCCTCTGTTTCTATTTTTACCGCAATCTCTTTCTTTATCTTATCAGTAGTGAGTATGGCTTTCGCTGCAGCATGCCCGCCATTACCGCTTAAGGATTTACTGCTAAGCTCTAAGCCTTTTTCAATTAAATTCATGGGAAGTTGCTTGCCAATAATTCCTGTAGATGTAAATATTATTTCATCCTTTTTTATATCCAGCAATTTTGCAGTTAGCTCTATAGTTTTTATTGCATTCTTGTATCCCTGTTCTCCTGTACAGGCATTTGCAATTCCGCTATTTACAACCACTGCCTTTATATTTCTGCCCTTATTTAATTGCTCTTTTGATACCAATACTGGTGAAGCTGCAAATTTATTTGTAGTAAATACAGCGCTACAAACTGTTTCAAGCGGAGTATATATTATGCAGATATCGTCCTTTTTGCTTCTTTTCTTTATTCCACAATGTGCAGAACCTGCATAAAAACCAGGCACATCAGTTATAGTGCCATCATCAATAATTTCAAAATCCATAAATTAATTCTCCTTTATGTATATAAGCCTTCTTTTATTAAACCCTCTATTTCTGGAAATCCCAAAGCAATATTCATGTTCTGCACAGCTTGCCCTGCTGCGCCTTTTACAAGATTATCAATTGCTGTAAATATTTTTAAAACTTTTGACCTATTATCATACATTGTAGATATATTACACATATTAGTGCCACAAACATCTTTGATTTGGGGTATGCTATCAATTACATTTACAAAATAGCTATTTTTATAATAATTGTTGAATATTTCGCTATAGCTATAATCATTTTCTATTTTGCAATAAATAGAAGTGAATATTCCCCTGTGTACAGGAAGAAGATGCGGCGTAAAACTAATTTTTAACTTCTTGCCATAAATTGATTTTATTTCCTGCTCAATTTCTCCTGTATGCCTATGCCCATTTGCTCCATAAGCATAAAAATTTTGGGAAACATTTATGTAAAGGTAATTATCCTTAAGCTTTCTTCCAGCTCCTGTGACCCCAGACTTTGAATCAATAATAATATCTTTTATTTTGATTTTTTGGTCCAATACTGGGAAAAGCCCTAAAAGCACAGATGTTGGATAACAACCAGGGTTTGCTATAAATTTAGTATTTTTTATATCATTATAATTGATTTCAGGCAGTCCATAGACAAACTTTTCAAGTATTTCTGGAATAATATGCTCTTTGCCATACCATTTTTTATATTCTTTTGCATCTTTTAATCTGAAATCTGAGCCAACATCAATAATTATTCCGCTAAATTGTTTATATAAGCTTTTAATATAATTCATAGAATCATGAGGCGGAAGGCATAAGAATAATACATCTATGCCATTAAGGTCCTCTATGTCTAAACTCTTCTTAAACTTTAAATTGCAAGTTAAGCCCTTAAAAACATTTGATATCATTTGTCCTTCATATGTCCTTGAAGTTACATATTTGACTTCCACATTTTTATGCATATCAAGTATTTTAATTAGTTCAGTTCCTGTAAGCCCAGAACCACCAACTATTGCTATTTTTGCTTTTTTTGCCATATCCCTACTTATTTTAATTTATTTTGCATATTATACATAATTAATGCATATTATGCAAACTATTTTTAAAATCAATTATATTTCTATTCAATCTTATAATCTAAAAAAAAATTGGTAACAAGTT
>JAGYOJ010000141.1 GCA_018399435.1 Actinomycetota bacterium
GCCTACTGGTTATCAAAATAGTCAGAAGCATAATATTCCCTATCGCCCCAGTTAAAGCCTAGCCATTTTATATCTTTTTTAATCGACTGCACATATTCTTCTTCTTCTTTGGTTGGGTTTGTGTCATCAAAACGCAGATTGCACTTACCGCCAAATTCTTCAGCAAGGCCAAAATTAAGGCATATGGATTTAGCATGCCCTATATGTAGATAGCCATTTGGTTCAGGCGGAAACCTTGTATTGATTTTTTCATAGGTTTTATCATTTAAATCTTTTCTTATTATTTCCCTTATGAAATCTGTCTTCTCTTCTTTCTTATTCATAGATTATTTTCCCTTATAATAGAAATTTAGCTAAAAATTGAATAATATTCTATAGTAATTGCTTAACTCTTGTCAAAAAGATAAGTTTTAATCATTATTCTTGTTCATTTCTCCGGAATATGAATATTTTACAGCATCTATCTTTAACTTGATATATCTAAAATCTCCCTCTTCTAAGTTCCATTCTGCTTCAATCTCAGCAGGTATTTTTATTGCCCCAATCTTTTTATAATTTTTAAAGTATCCAGTCCATTTCTTTTTAACTTTCTTGCCGCCTTCTTCCATATACCTGTCAAAAGTGCTTACCCGGATTATTTTCCCATCATCGCTAAATGTAAATAAAAGCTCAGCATTGTTTTTCCCATCAGTAATAATTGCTTTAGCAGAATTGCTATCTACTTTCCTCCAGCTAAGATTTTTTGAAGGCAGCAGCGTTGTGGGAAACCATGGGGCTTCAGCAAAATATCTAATAAAAGAAGATACATCAATCTCTTTGCCAGCAGCATTAACCATTGTAAATATAGAAAATAATTTAACAAGCATGTTACCTTTTTTTCTATAGTATTTATCCCTGGCAACAATCCAAGCAAAGGGCGAAATTTTTGCATTAGCTGCCCAAACAAAAGATGGTTCCTGAAAGCTAAAGCACTGTAAAGCTTTTAGGGGAACCCATTTTTGCCCTTTTTTCATTCTTATATATCCAGACTGCCTTATTTTAGCAATGCTGATATATTCCTGCCCATAGCTTAATACATTATTAAAATACCTTTGTACCGGTTCCGGCAATTTATCTATATTTTCTTTTTTATATTTTTTAATTTTCCCAGGCTCATGGTTCTTTATTATATTAGTAATCTCCTGCCTTATTTTTCTGCCAGATAGAAAAACCATATATGCTAACACCAGCAATAAAATTTCTATAATAACAAGTATAATAAATAATATTTCCATGCTAAATCCTTGATTATTCCCTATAGGCCATTATCTATATCCTTCTTCTGCTTCTATAGCCTCCTCCATAAGAAGAAATATCAATAAAAATGCCAATTATAATTAATATCCATTCAAAACCGCTGATGCCCGGGCTCAAATACCACCCAAACATAAAAAATATCATAGTAAAGGGAGCAAAAACTGCAAAAAGCACTGGCCATAGCCAGAAGCTAAAAGCGGCCTTAAAAAGAACTGGATTAATCAAATACCACACCAATAATGCAAGGCGGGGACCAAAAAGAAGCAAAACACTAACTGTGCAACACATAAAATTACTTTCTATTTATTATTTTGAGTAAGCTTATTCATAGATTATATAATAAGTGGCAATCGAATTAAAATTCTTTATTTTTTATTTTAATAGATAGATTATTATACCTAACACTGCTAAAATGTTTTAATTCTGGTTAAATTAAATTATCATTTAATAGAAAAGAATTAAAAAAAATATTACCATGAAAATATGGATTTTAGAAAAAAGGGAAGATTTTACTTCTTATACCAGTAATAGGTTTAAAGAAGTTGCTAAAAAGATGGATATAGACCTTAAATTGGTTGCCCCTGAAGAACTTGATTTAATTGTAACCAAGGAAGGAAATAAAAACATTCTTTATAATGGCAAATTACTGGGCCTTCCAGATTGTTTAATTCCTAGAATAGGAACTGTTACCTATTATGCATTAGCAATAATTAGGCATTTTGAAAGATCAGGAGTATTCACATTAAACTCTAGCCAGAGCATGGAAACCTCAAAGGACAAGCTTGCAACATTGCAATTGCTGGCATCAAATAATATGCCTATACCAAAAACTATGCTAGCTAAATTCCCCTTAAATCTTGAAGTAATAGAAAAAGAATTCAGTTACCCAATAATTATAAAGACAATAACTGGTTCCCAGGGACGGGGAGTATTTCTACTAGAAAACCGCAATAAATTAAATGACCTGGCAAACCTAATGGAAATTTCAAAAGATCCCAGGGTAAATTTAATACTTCAAGAATTCATATCATCCAGCCATGGCAAAGATATCAGGGTAATTGTTATAGGCGGAAGGCCTATAGGCTCAATGCTCAGAACTGCATCAAACAATAGCTTTAAAGCAAATTTTTCAGCTGGGGGATCGGTAGCTCCCTATAAATTAAATCCAGCAATAGAATGGCTGGCAGTAGAAAGCGCAAAATTGATGGGTTTAGACATTGCCGGTGTAGATATCCTTTTTGACCAGGATAGCTATAAAATATGTGAGGTAAATTCTTATCCAGGATTTGAGGGATTTGAAAAAGCAACTGATATAAATGTTCCTGAGGAAGTTTTTAAATATATTCAACTGCGTTTACAAGGCAATATCTAAAACAATCTAAAACAATAATTAGCCTAGCTTTTTTTATCAGACAGGAGTTTCTGTATCACCAACATATATAGAAGGGCTTCCAGTGCTATCTGCAGCTATATATACTACTCCATCCTCATTTACATTTCCGCTTATCAGATCAATGGCTCCAAAACTCCTTAACCCTTCTGAATATACTTCTCCTATTTCTTCTTCCTCTTCTTCTGGCAAAACAAAATTAATTATAATCTAGTTGTAGAGCCTTTAAATGAAAATAATTACCAACGATTCCCTGCAGGCCTTTAAAATCAAAAATAAGTCTTTAGGCAGTGGCCCATTCTTTTTAGATTCAAATAAAGCAAACTTTTAAAATTTCGTATAGCATTATAAATTGATTTGGTATATTATAAAAAACCAAAATTCATATAATTCTTTTTAAGAAAAGGTAAAAATTTGAAAAAAATTAATTTTAAAAACTATTTATTGGAATTTCCCAACTATATCTCCCTGTTTACTTACTCTTTTTTCATGATGCTCTCTAGCCCTATCCTTTTAGATATTGGTAATTTTTTTAATGTAAAACCTGAAGATATAAACCTTATTATTACATTTTTTTTAATTGGGGTTGTTTTAGGCATTCTTGCGCTCCTTTTTTTAGACAGAAAGTTTAAGACCTTTAATATAATTATATGGACATATCTTCTACTAATACCTGCATTAGCCGGATTAATTTTTGTAAAATATTTAATATTTTTTTATGCACTTTACTTTGTGTCAGGTCTTCTTTTAGGCATTATATTTATGAATGCAAATACTAGCATGCTTGAAGGAAAAGTAAAGAATAAGGATAGTATTATCAATTTAGGCCACAGCTTCTTTGCAATAGGAGCCCTTAGTTCTCCTATTTGCGCTTCAAGCCTAGTAAATATGCAAATAAACTGGAAATTCCTTTACTTGATAGTCATAGGTTTTGCCATAATTTCCCTTATTTCTTATATTCTAAAAAATAAAAAGAAGAAGTTTAAGGCAAGTTTAGAAATAGAAGAAAAAATTTCTATGAAAAAATTATTTATGAATAGGAAAAAAAATATATATTTAATACTTACAGTGATTTTACATGTTTTTTATGTTATGGCCGAGGTAACAGTTTTTTCCTGGGCGCCAACTTTTTTCAGGATAGCAAAAGTATTTGACCTTTATAATGCCAGCTATATTATATCCTTATTCTGGATAGGCATACTTGCAGGTAGATTATTGGTAAGTTTTTTATCATATAAATTTAAGGCTGGTACATTATTAATTGTATTATCTATAATTAGTATAGCTGGGTTAGCCCTTACAATTTTTCCAGCAAAACAGAATATTAATTTTATTGGGATAGGGTTTACTGGCCTAGGTTTTTCTGGGATACCCCCATTATTAATTTCTTCAGCAGGAAGGATTTTTGGAGCGGGAAAAGACGTGGCATTAACTATACTTTTTGTTACAGGCATAACAAGCGGCAGCTTAATACCTTTTTTAATTAGATACTTAGCTACTTATAACATTCTTATTTCAATGATGATAGCTATTATATTTATGCTAGTTTTTGCCA
>JAGYOJ010000142.1 GCA_018399435.1 Actinomycetota bacterium
CGCTGGGAATATTTAAGCCTTCTATATATCTGTCTACCAATACCGAGGGTATTCCCCTATTTAAGACTTCTTTAGCAAATAAGTTGTCTTTTCTTCCACCAGCTATGCCTGAAATAATAATTCCATCTATATTCCTAATTAAAAATTGGTCTAAAAAAGCCATTTCTTTTTTATAATCATTTTCAGAATTAAACAATACTAAATAATAATCCTGGCTCCCTGCAAAATTATCTGCTCCCTGGAGAAGCTCATAAAAAAAGGGGTTAACCATATTGGGCATAACAAAACCAATATAATGTGTTTTTTTAGTTCTCATGGACCTTGCAATACTGCTAGGCCTGTAATTATACTTCTTGCATGCCTTAATAACCCTATCTTTAGTCTTTTTTGTTACAATATCTGCATTATTAAAAACCCTGGATACGGTTGCAGGTGATACATTTGCCTTTTCAGCAATAAAATATATATCTATTTTTTTAACCATAATTTAGGATTTCTTAATTAACTACATTCCTGGTGCAATAGAAAAAATTGCTTTAACCATATGGCCAGTATAATTTATTAACTGGTAACTCACCCCTTCAGGAATAAACATTGCCTCCCCTTCCTGGACATCATAAGCTTTTTTGCTGTCAGTTAAAAAAACAGTTATCGGGCCTGTTTCAATATTTAGGCAACAATCACCTTTATGCCTATCAGGCTCTGAGGCACGGGAGCCAACACCGCCTGCAGGAAGTATAAATTCCCCCATATGCACTAAATCATTGGAAACAAAAAATTTTATAAGCATGGGATATTTTGTCCCATGGACATTAATTAATTTTTTCTCTTCTGTAATATGGTAAAAAAGTATAGGTTTTTTCCTTGCTTTTGGGCCTGGTACCGGCCAGCGGCCAATATCGTCTGTGGTTCCATGATTATTCCATTGGCCCATGGGCTTATAGCTGGGCAGTTTTTTATTATTTGGGCCCTTATACATTTTCATATTTTCACCCGCAAAATCCATTGGCGGTTCCTGGTCTAACCATATCTTGGGCGCTATCACATAAAGAATATGCATTATACCCTGTCCAAAATTATATCCCTTATGGTAGCCATCTTTTGGCAGAAGCAAAGCTTCTCCCTTTTTTACCTGCATAAATTCTCCCAAAACCGGATTATGTTCAGTTAAAACCCCTTCTGTAACATAATATACTTCATCTCCTGCATGCAGATCAGGAGGGTCATAGGTGCCCCCGGGGCCTAATTGCCATGTTCCCACTGTAAGCTTATCAGTAGACACATAAAGATAATTAAGGTCTGAAAAATGGGGTCTTTCATCCGGATATATAAATTGTTTTATCAAATCTCCTTTTATATGTATTGGCCTTTTTTCGCTTGGCGGGAAAGGATGGTTTCCAAATAATTTTTCTTCCGGCATTTTTTTCTCCTTTTTAAATTTTTATTGCTATTGCCCTAACAGGGCTTCCGTCTGCTCCATTAATTTTTAAAGGCAAAGCAGAAAATATCAAGCGCTGGCCTACCAAATCTTTTAAATTAACTAATGCTTCAAAAAGGGGTATTGGGCATGAGAGCATTTTTTTGTGAAACTTTGCATTTTGCCCTGGGCCGTCTACCGAGGGTATATCTGCGCCCAGTGCCTTTATTCCTTTTTGTATAAGGTAGTCTGCTAAGCCTGGGTCAAAATAAGGGAAATCATCAAAGTAGTTATCTTTATATGCATTTTTTTCCCAACCAGTCCTCACTATTAAGATATCGCCTTTTTTAATATCAATATTTTTAAAATCCTCTTTCATTATTTTTTCATTTTTTTCTTTTAATATTTCACAAAATATTGCTTCACCATAAAATAAGGTAAGGGACAATTCATTTATTTGTTTGCCTTTATCCAAAAGGTGGAGTGGGGCATCTACATGTGTACCAGAATGGGTCCCAAAACAAACAGAGGTAACATTATATCCCTTATCTTTAAATTTTACTTTTGGTTTAAGCTCAATAACTGGGTCGCCTGGATAAGTTGGCAGCCCTTTTTTAATTTCTAGAGACAAGTCATAAATTTCTATTTTTAACACCTCCTCATTACTTAATATTTTCAGAAATGAATGCTGTCTTCGCACTCTCTTCTGCAAGTTCTGCAATATTAAAACAATTTTCTAGCCCTTTTGAAAAAGCAATCAGCCCATGGCATGAAAGGCTAATAGCGCTAATATTATCCGGGGCATCCCTAACAGTTTTAAATACATTTTCTGCAAGCCCCTTAGACCCAGGGGCGCAATATTTAACCATTGGGACATCTATAAGCTTTAGTTTTGCAGAAGCAGTTAATATAGGCAATTTCTTATTTTTCACCGCATAAGCTGTAAGATAAGCAGGATGGGCATGTATAATGCTGTCCACATCATCCCTTGCTTTATATACATTAATATGAAGCATTGTTTCTTTTGAAGGCTTGAGATTGCTTTTTTCTTCTAACATGTTCCCATTTTCATCTACAACTATTATTTCGTCCTTTTTAATTTCCCTTAGCGACCTGCCTCCAGCGGTCACCAAAAATTTATCTTCAAACTTCATGCTGACATTTCCACCAGCAGCTCCAACCAAGCCACTTTGGTACAAAAGTTTTGAGTACTTTGCTATTTGTTTTTTTAAATTTTCAATCATTTATAACCCTTTTACCCTTTTTGCCCCCAGCTGGGCAGCAAGTTCTATAGATTTTTCTAAATTTGTGGAATCAGCCATGTTTTTTCCTGCAATATCAAAAGCTGTCCCATGGCCGGTTGAGGTTCTAATAATTGGTATGCCCACAACCAGAGTAACCACATTTCCAAACCCTAAAAGTTTCATCGCCATATTGGCCTGGTCATGATACATGGCCAAAACTAAATCATATTCCCCTTCTTTTGCCTTTACAAATACAGAATCTGCAGGTACCGGGCCTACTACATTTATGCCTAAATCTTTAGCTTTATTAACTGCAGGGGCAATATGTTTTATTTCTTCAGATCCAAAAAGCCCTCCTTCCCCAGCATGTGGATTTATTGCTGAAACTGCTATAAGCGGTTTTTTAATCCCGAATAATTTAAGTCCTTGGTTTGCAAGCTTTATTTTCTTTAAAACCCCATTTAAGGTAATCTTTTTTATTGCGTCTTTTAAAGACATGTGGGTTGTATACATCATTATTCTCAAGTTACCTAATACTAAAATCATTCCATAGTTTTTTGATTTTGTGAGTTCTCCAAGTATCTGTGTTTGTCCTTCATAACCATAACCTGCCTCCCTCATTGATGATTTGTTTAGGGGAGCTGAAACCATTGCATCAATACTTCCTTTCATGGTCATCTTGCCTGCTTCTATAGTATAATTTACTGCAGCCCTTCCGCACATAGGATTTACTTTTCCAAATTTTAATTTTTCTATACCAATATCACCATAGTCCATGACATCGACAGTGCTGCCCTTAAAAAGGCTATTGCTTAATTCTTTAATTGCATTCACTTCTAGATCAAGCCTGCATATCTTTATAATTTGTTTTATTACTTTAGAATCGCCTAAAACTATAGGATTGCAGATATCATAAATTTCTTTTTTTGCCAGCGCTTTTACAGTAATTTCAGGCCCTATTCCTGCAGCATCGCCCATTGTGATTCCAATTTTTGGTTTTCCCATATTCCTCCAATCTATTAAAAATTAATCATATTAACTAAAGAATTTATATTCCCTACCGAGCCGCCTTTAATTAAAAATTTGGTTCCCTTTAGCTTTCCATCATATATAACACCGTAATCTATCCCAGGCATTATGCTTCCTAAGATTTTAATAGTTTCTGTATCTAATGCATTAAGCACAGAAAAGCTTGTGTCTCCTCCAATTAAAATTAATCTATCTACACTTCCCCAACAGTTTAAATTTTTTACAATTTGTTTAAAAATTCTTAAAATCTTTAAATTTAAATCCTTATAGTTTTGTTTAGAAATTTTTTGAATTATCATAATATTATTCTTTTTAAAATAATTAGAAATTTTAGCAGCCTCTTTTTTAATCAAAAGATCACGATATTTGTAATCTAAAATTTTATTTATATCTAATCCTCTAACCCTAATCAATCTATTTTCTTCTGCTTGTATTATTTGCTGTCTGGAAATATCATTGCGGCTGGCACAAAAACCTAAAACCTTCTTATTATTGGCTTTAAAATTAATATT
>JAGYOJ010000143.1 GCA_018399435.1 Actinomycetota bacterium
AATTATCATAAAGGCATTAATTTTAAGGAGGTAATATGGCTAGAGTTTCATATAATATAAATGATTCAAAACTAGAACTTATAACAGGAGATATCACAGAACAAGATACCGCAGCGGTAGTTAATGCCGCTAATAAAAGGCTTGCACCGGGAGGCGGTGTAGCAGGAGCTATACATAGAGCAGCAGGAGCCAAGCTTTGGGAAGAATGCAAAGCTCTAGGCGGCTGTAATACTGGAGAGGCAAAAATTACAAAGGGCTATAATCTAAAAGCAAAATATATTATCCATACTGTGGGACCAGTATACAGTAATTCTAAAAGAGATCCAATAAATTTAAAAAGCAGCTATTTAAACAGTTTAAAATTAGCTTCAGAGAATAGAATTAAAAGTATAACTTTTCCTTCTATAAGCACTGGCGCATTTGGATATCCCGTAGAAGAAGCCGCTAAAATTGCCCTTTCTTCCGTGATTGAATACTTAAGGCAAAACACAGGTATAGAATTAGTCAGGTTTGCCCTTTTTTCTAAAAGTGATTTTGACGTTTATAAATCAGCTTTAGAAAAATTAATTTCTTAAGAACATTTAGAATAACCGCAGTTTCTGCAGACATAGCAACCGCCTTCAGGCTCCATGATACCTCCACAACCTTCTTCAGGGCAAAGCATCACTGACCTAGGCCCCCCCCTTACATCTAAATCAAACTTATTTGTACCCTTTAAGGAATATTCCATAGCTTTGGCAATGGCATCGGGGCAGGATAGTACATGGGTCTTGCTATCTGCAATACAAGTTATGCATCTTATGCCTTCAAGCTGTTTTTGTATAGATTCTAGAGCTATCCCGGACCTTATACCAATACTTATAAGCCTACCGATAGCTTCCGTTAAAGCAGAGCAGCCTTCTTCGCCAGTGTTTGTAAATACCTCACAAATACCTTTTTCGTCTTTATTTACTGTTACATATAATTTGCCACATCCGCCAATAAGAAACTTCTTAGTCATTCCTTCAGTTACTTCCGGTCGGGGCCTTGGTTTAATTTTATCTATAAATTCTACTTGTTTTGGCTCTTTTTTAAGCCCTTGCTCTTTCTTCTCAACTTTTAAAACCTGGGCTTCCCTGCTGCCATCCCTGTAGATAGTTATACCCTTACAGCCTAGTCTATATGCAAGCATGTAAACATCTTCCACATCTTTTTCTGTAGCACTATTAGGAAAATTTACAGTTTTGGATACTGCATTATCTACAAATTCCTGGAATGCTGCCTGCATCCTAACATGCCATATTGGGCTTATTTGATGGGCAGTTACAAAAATCCTGCGGTATTGCTTGGGTATTTCATTAATGCCGTCTAAATTACCCTGGTCAGCAATTTTTTCCATAAGCTCTTTTGAGTAAAATCCATCTTTTTTTGCAATATCTTCAAAATATGGATTTACTTCCACAAGCTTGTCATTGTCCATGACATTTTTGGTAAAAGATACTGCAAATATAGGTTCGATGCCACTAGAGCATCCAGCAATAATGCTTAGTGTCCCCGTTGGCGCAATTGTGGTAGTAGTGGAATTTCTAACCGGCTCTTCATCTGGGCTATCATATACGCTCCCCCTTATATTTGGAAATGGACCCCTTTCCTTGGCTAAATTTTTAGAAGCCCTCTTGGATTCATCCTGAATGAAACTCATAACTTCCCTTCCAATCTCCAAGGCCTCTTCGCTATTATAAGGGATGCCAAGCAATATTAGCATGTCAGCAAACCCCATAACTCCCAGACCAATCTTCCTGTTGTTTTTTACCATTTCATTAATTTTATCTAAGGGATATCTACTCATATCAATTACATCATCTAAAAACCTTACCGCAACATGGACTATTTCCTTCAATTTTTCATAATTTATTTCCTTTTTTCCGGCTTCTTCCTTAACCATATTGGCCAGGTTAATAGACCCTAAATTGCATGCTTCGTAAGGCAAAAGGGGCTGTTCGCCGCAATTTTTAACTACTATGCCATTTGCAATATAAGAATTGCTAATTGGCTCATTAAAGTCATATACTTCTTTCTTGCCAAGATAAAATACTTCTTTAACCCTATCTATAAATTTATTATAGCTTATCTTTTTTGAAGTATTTCCATACTCAAAATTATCCAAAAGCTTTTGCTTCCGGCTGTTTAAAAAGCCAATTTCTTTTTTAAATATTCTTTCTGATATGCCGCCGCTAATAAACAATTCATAATAGTGTTCAGTATTAGCCCTATATTCTTTTTTATTATTATTTTTATTCACATAAACAAAATCTTTTGAAAAGGAATATTTTCTAGCCAATATACTAGATTTTATTCCAATATTTAATAATAAGAGTTGTGTCCCCTTTAATAATGAAAGCGAGGATGAAGATAATTTTATGGTGCCATCTGGATAATCAATATTTCCATCAGCACTAAATATTCCCCTTAAAAACCCTATGGCTGCTTTTTTGGGAGCATTATACAGGCTAGCAGGAACTTCCTTTTCATTTGATTTTTTAACCTTAATCCCCAATTCTTTAAAAAACTTTATAAATCCTTCTGAATTATAGGATAAATGTATTACACCATTTTCCCGCATTATTTCCTTTACATCGTAGTTATACCAGTCCTTGATTATAGTATTTAAATACTTGCAAACATTAATATCTTCTTTTCCAAAGGTAAAACCCACTCTATCATTCTTCAGCCATCCATCGCCTATTAGCCAGCCTAAAACTTCCCCAATCTCTTTAGTCCAATATTTTGGCAATTTTAGCGTTTTCATCTTTTTATAATTATTTAAAGATTCAATTTTTTTATTTTGTAATGTTTTTTGCCTAATCCCAAAACGGCCAAATGGTTGAATCAATACAAGGTCATCTGTTTTAAGGGAGGTAACTTTTTTATATCCTTTTTCTGTTAATATCTTATGGTCACCAGTGGCATCTAATTCATATCCTGATTCAGTAACTAAGCGATAAACTTCTTTCCTTCCCCTACTCCATGACTTAAGATTATTGCTTTTAAGGACTTTAAAATTTGAATTCTTAAAATGCCCGCTTACCTTATAATCTAAAGCCCTTTGGTCAAAAATTATTCTTTGGTTTTCTCCTTTTGAAATTTTCGTATGCAAATCCTTTGCCTTTACAAAACCTTTGTCTGTAGATATGAGAGTGTCTCCAGTTACACACGGATTGGTACTTTCAATCTGCCCAATATTTGGTGTTGGATTATCCTTGTTTAACCTGTCTAAAAATACTATTCCAGGATCTCCATTTTGCCATGCATGTTTTACAATCTTTTTAAATACTTTCCTTGCATTATATTTATCAACAACTTCTTTTGTCCTTGGATTTATAACCTCATAATCGCTATCGCTTTCTACAGCTTTCATAAAAGATTCTGTAACTCCTACTGATATATTGAAATTATTCAACTTGCTGCTATCTTCTTTTGAAGTTATAAATTCTAATATATCAGGATGATCCACTCTAAGTATTCCCATATTGGCGCCCCTTCTGGTGCCTCCCTGCTTTATAGTGTCAGTTGCTGCATTAAAAACTGTCATAAAGGAAATTGGCCCGCTTGATACGCCTTTTGTAGTTAGAACCACGTCATTTTTTGGCCTGATATTTGAAAAAGAATAACCAACACCGCCACCGGATTTTTGTATTAATGCCGTTTCTTTTAAAGCCTGGAAAATTGCATCCATTGAATCTCCAACCGGCAAAACAAAACAAGCTGCCAATTGTTGAAGTTCTTTTCCTGCATTCATTAAAGTTGGGGAATTAGGCAGAAAATCTAAATCTGACATAATATCAAAAAATTTTCTTTCAATCTTTTTTACTTCTTCGGAACTTTTTCCATAATTTTTTTCAGCTGAAGCTATATTTTTTGCAACCCTAACAAACATTGCCCGGGGATCTTCTAAAAGGTCGCCTTTTTGGTTTCTTTTCAGATACCTTCTTTCAAGAACTTTAACAGAATTTTCTGTTATTTTAATTTCTTTATTTAAATAATAATTATCAGTTTTATCGATTTTATCCATTATTTCTAGCTCCCCTTATAGATAGGATTAATTTAAAATTTATGTAAATAAGGCTAGCCCGCCTTAAATAAAAGTTTCATATATATAGTGCATAAATTAATACTAATACACAATATATAGTATGTCAACCGTAAATTATATTTATTTT
>JAGYOJ010000144.1 GCA_018399435.1 Actinomycetota bacterium
TTTTGGCTGGAAAAATATTTTAATATATCTTCTTTTTTATCAGAAGAAACTTCTATGTCAAGCCTGATATTATAAAATGTGCCAAATTTATCATAAATATCATTTAAATAATCAGATAAATATTTGTTCTTGAACTGTTTGTTAAGATATGACTGAATTTCTATCATAAGCAAATCTGCCAGCAAACCATCTTTTTCAGGAATATGGCCTTTTATGCTTAACCCCCCACTTTCTTCTCCACCTATTATTACATTGCCCTTAAGCATGGCCTTTCCTATGTATTTAAAACCAACAGGAGTTTCACAAACTTTAATCCCTTTGTCTTTGCAAATTTCATCAATTAAATGTGTTGTTGCCACTGTTCTAACAACCATATCCCCCTTTTTATATTTACCTTTTTCAGAAAAGTAATATAATATTATAGAAATTACATTATTTGGGCTAATGTAGACACCTTTGCCATCAATTATGCCAAATCTATCTGCATCGCCATCAAGAGCTACGCCCATATCCATATTATTTTCTTTAATGATTTTTAATAATTCACCTAAATTATTTTCTGAAGGATCCGGCAATTTATTGCCAAACAAGGGATCTCTCCAATTATTAATAACTTTAACTTTTAATTTAAACTTTTTACTCAATATGTAAGGTAAAATTTGGCTTCCTGCCCCAAACATGGTGTCTACTGTAATTTTAGGCTGCACTTCTTTGATTAAATCACCATTAACAACTTCTAATAACTTATTTATGTAAGGCGTAAAATCAGATATATATTTAATTTCGCCCTTGTTTGGATTTTCTAAAAAATTATTATTATTTGTAATTTCTTTTAAATTTCTTTCAATATTTTCAGTTATTGATTTATCAGCAGGCCCACCATAGTTTGGAATAAATTTTATCCCATTATACTTTGGAGGATTATGGCTTGCAGTAAACATTAAGGCTCCATCTAAATTCAAATGTGTTACCATAAATGCAGTAGTTGGAGTTGGGACAGGTTTGGTTGATAAAAAGACCTTAAATCCAACAGAGGAAAGTATGTCTGCTGAATGTCTTGCAAACTCATCAGATAAAAATCTATTATCATAACCAATAAAAATGCCTTTTTTATTAAATGATTTATCAATTAAATGTTTTGCTATAGCTTTAGTAACTAAAGCAACATTACTAAAAGTAAAATCATCAGCTATAATTGATCTCCAGCCATCTGTTCCAAATTTTATATTATTCATAACATTTCTCCAGTAAAACTATTACAATGGTCGGGACGAGAGGATTTGAACCTCCGACCCCCAGTACCCCATACTGGTGCGCTAAACCAAGCTGCGCCACGTCCCGATCTATAATAATTATTTTAAATTAATAGGTTTCTTTAGTAAAGCAATAAGATGTTTTACTAACCTTCAATTTCGGATTTAAACTTTCTGTTCATCAGTCTTTTAACTGAAATAATAGGTGGCATGTTATTGTAAATTATATCATAAATGCATTCTGTTATAGGCATTTCTATATTTATTTTTTTTGAAATTTCAAACACTGATTTAGTTGTATTAACCCCTTCAGCAACCATATACATAGTTTTTAAAATTTCTTTAGGTATTTCTCCCTTTCCTATCCTTTCACCGAAACATCTATTTCTACTTTGCTGGCTAAAACAAGTAGTAATTAAATCACCCATTCCAGAAACACCTGCAAATGTTTGTGGATTTGCTTCATGTTTTAACCCAAATCTAGTGAGCTCAGATAAGCCTCTTGTAACAAGCGAAGCTTTAGTATTGGTTCCATAACCAAGCCCATCTGATATTCCAGCTGCTATTGCTATAATATTTTTAACAGACCCGCCAATTTCTACTCCTATTAAATCCTTATTTGTATAAATCCTAAAATATTCTGTTGAAAGTATTTTTTGTATGTATTTTAATAGTTTTTCATCTTTTGCCGAAAGAGTAGAAACGCTGGGAAGTTTTTTTGCAATTTCAGAAGATATATTAGGCCCAGACAAAACTGCAATTTTTTCTTTTACTTTTTTTGGCAGACAGACTGCCATTACCTCAGAAAGCCTTAAATTTGAATTTATTTCAAAGCCCTTTGCAACATTTACTAAAGCCTCAATTTTATTTATTTTAAGAGGTTCTTCAAATTTATTTATTATTTCTCTTAAAGCATGAGAAGGTACAGCAAAAATTATAATTAAATTTGATTTTTTAAAAAGAAAGTTTTTATCCATAAAAACATTTACGTTTTCTGGAATTAATAGTTCTTTTGTATATTTTAAATTTTTTCTTTTACTTTTAATATCTATATAAGTTTCTTTATTCCTGGTCCAAATATGTACATCATAACCCTTATTTGCTAAAAGTACTGCTAATGTTGTTCCCCAGCTTCCAGCACCAATTATTATGATTTTTATTTTATCATTATTTTCTGGCATTTTAATATTTAACCCTAAATATAATGGGGGTTCCTATAAAGCCAAATTCTTTTCTAATATTGTTCTCAATGAATTTTTTTATATTTTTTTTCTTTTTAATATTCATATTAGAAAAAATATAAAAAATAGGCGGTGATTTTTTTACCTGTTTTATAAATTTTATTCTAAATTTTTTCCCTTTCCAATAAACTGCACTTTCCGACCCCAATTCTTTAAACAGTTTCATTAATTTATTTTCAGGCACTTTCTTGTTTCTTTCCTCATTTAAAATATCTATAATTTCTATTACTTCCTCAATTCCATTCTTGTTTAAGGCACTTATCTTTAAAAATGGAATATAAGCTGCAAAATCCAGCTTATAGTCCAGCCTGTCTATCAATTTCTCTAATTTTTTTTCATCAATTAAATCAATTTTATTCAAAACTACACACATGCTAATGCCATTTTCAATACAAGTATGTACAATTTTTATATCCTGCCGGGTAACCCCCATGGTAGAATCGATAATTATTAAACAAATATCTGACATTTTAATTGAATTTATAGTACGGATATTGGAATAATATTCAAGGTCTTCCGCCCTAAATTTCTTTTTCTTCATACCTGCAGTGTCTATAAATTTATATTGTTTCTCATCTATGCTAACAATACTGTCAATGCTATCCCTTGTAGTCCCTTCAATTTCATCAACAATCGCTCTTTCTTCTTGTATGATGCTATTAAATAATGTAGATTTTCCTACATTTGGCTTGCCAATAATTGATATATTTGGGATATTGCTTTCATTTAAAACTTCTGATTTTTCTGGAAAAATTTTATTTATATTTAAAACAATTTCATCCAGAAGGTCCCCGGTATTTATGCCATGCATTGCTGATACTTTTACAGGATAGCCAAAACCAAATTTTAAAAAATCTTCAGTATAATAACTTCCTTCCGGATTATCCCATTTATTTCCTACTAAAATTATTGGCTTATTAGATTTCCTTAAAATATCAGCAATCTCAGTATCTAGGGGGGATACAGGATCTGTTACATCAACCAAAAATATTATTATATCTGCTTCATCAATTGCTTTCTTTGCCTGTAGGTATATCTGCAAGGATAGCTTTTCTTTTGATTTTAAATCTATCCCCCCTGTATCTAATATATAAAAGCTTACGCCATTCCAGTCTGTGGCATAATATTTTCTATCCCTGGTTATCATAGGCAAATGATGAACAATGGCCTCCCTTTTTTTGCATATCCTATTTATAAGGGTGGATTTACCAACATTTGGCCTGCCCACTATTGCTACTTTTGGTATATTTACTTCAACCATTTATAATTCCTTTAATAAACTTATTGCATCATCAGGTATAATTTTAATATTTTTACCTATATTTTTTATATCTTCAACATTGTAATCATCCAAAGTTAACTTATCTTGATTAAAAATTGAATCTGGTATTAATATTTTATCAAAATTTTTATTAATTGTAGTTAATTTATATCTTAAATCAGTTCCTGTAATTAAGCCAGCTACCTTAACATTTCCGCTAAAAAATTTATTTTTTACTTGGATTATTTTAAAATTTGATTTTATATTTTTTTCTTTAAATAATTCTTTAATTTTTTCAAATATTTGGGTGCCGTATTCACCCGTTACAATACCTGCTTTCCTTCTAAAAGAGCATTTTTTATAAGATAAATTTGTTTTAATTTTATTTATGAAATCAACACTCTTGCCAATGCCCAAGGCATAAAG
>JAGYOJ010000145.1 GCA_018399435.1 Actinomycetota bacterium
TACCATCATTAGGACTAAATATATATTTTTTATATTCCTTTACTTCTTCATTTTTATAAGTAACCGAAAATTCAGCTACCACCTTGCTTAAGTTTCCTTCATAACCTAAATATACTGTTTTCTTTACTGCAATATCTTTTATATCTGATAAAATATCCTGAAATTCATCAATATACTTATCCCTGCTTATCTTGTTCTTATCCTTGTTTTGCAATAAATTGCTATAAATATAATCGGGATCTCCATTTTCCATGGCCTGTAGGAAATCCAATACTGCTTTTTCCGGCCCTGTCTTAAAAAAATATCCTATATCCAGCTTATTGTCATATTCCCTGCACCCAATACCAATGGTTAAAAGAAAAATAATTAAAACAAATATAATTAATAATTTTTTATTTTTCACCTTAATCGATATTAAAAATATTTTTTATTGCTCTAAATATATTCTTATTTCTATCCGATATTTCTTTATCTTTATCTCCTAAATCTTCCAGATTATCTAGCTTTTCTTTTTCTTTTTGGCACCCTTTAATTGTTTGTATTACACTACTGCCTATTGTATCGGTATTATATCCTCCCTCTAAAAATATGCCTAGCTTGCCGCTTGCATACTTGTTGCTTATAGAATTTATAATTTTCATTATCTTATAATAAGATTGGGTCTCAAGCCCCAGCGAAGCCAGCGGATCTAGTGAATGTGAGTCATAACCAGCGCTTACAAGCAATAGTTCCGGCCTAAATCTTTCCATCAAGGGGACAACAATTTCATTTATAGCAGTTATATATTCTTTTTCACCAGTAAGGGGGGCAAAAGGGAAATTTAAATTAAAACCCTTGCCATCCCCGGAACCAATTTCATCATAAAATCCAGTACCAGGGTAATGCGGGTATTGATGAAAAGAAACATAGAATACATTTCTGGATTTATAAAAAATATCTTGGGTGCCATTTCCATGATGTACATCAAAATCTATTATAGCAATTTTTTTTACCCCATGCGATTTAATAGAATGAAGTGCAGCTATAGCAATATTGTTAAATATGCAAAATCCGCTGCCTTTATTTGGAAAAGCATGATGCCCTGGTGGCCTAATCAAGGCAAAAAATTTATTAAATTCAGGATTTTTATCAAGTATTAAATCAATTCCCTTTATCCCGCCCCCTGCTGCAAGCATGGCACACTTATAAGTAAAATTAGAAACTACGGTATCTGCATCTAAATAAACCTTCTCCTTACTGCTTTTTGAATATTGGTATATTGTTTTTATATAATTAATATTATGAATATTTTCTACTTGTTCAATTTTTGCCTTTTGGGGTTTTACATACTCTAAATTTTTATTGCCATCCCATTCATTTAAGGCATTTATAATTGCTAAAAGCCTATCCGGGCTTTCAGGATGGTAACTCCCGGTATCATGTTTTAAGTAAAATGGATCATAAACAATATACATTTTTATTTTTTTAAAAATTTAATAATTGCATTTCCAATATTTTTACTAATTTCATATTGGTATGAAGAATCCTTCAATTTTTCTCTTTTCCTTTCATTAGTAATAAATTCAGGCTCCACCAAAACTGAGGTCATAACAGTTTCTTTTAAGATGCTATAGCTGGTTCCGTGTGTCCGGCAATCCAGAGCTCCCATATTTTTAACTATGCTATCTTGTATATAATTTGCTATTTTTTTGCCATCTACAGAATATGAGTGAAGGCCTTTAAAATAGTAACAGCTGCATCCATTAGCTTCTTTTTCAGAAGATTGGCCTAAATTTATGCTAATAAGTAAATCTGAGCCGCTCTTATTTGCATATTTAATTCTATCGCCAATAAAAGAGTTTTGGTTTTCACCATTTATGGTTAAAACAGTTTTTACCCCTTTTTTGCTAAGATAATCCTTGCAGAAATTTACAATGCTTCTGCAAACATATATTCCCTCTTTATAATATTCATTATTTTCGCCTAAATTAACAATATCTTGGCCATAGTCTAAAATAACCTTTATGATTCCCTGTTTTTTTCTTAATTCAAATTTTCTATTAAAGGGAAAATTTGATGTTTTTCTTGCCTCTATAATTCTTTTAAGCTTAATTAAATTTTGAATAGTTTCTTTTCCCGCTATCCCATCTGGTGCTAACTCCATATTTTTTTGAAACTCAATTAAAGCATTCTTTGTCTCTTCTCCAAATATACCATTCTCGTTTTCATGGTAAAATCCCAAACTCTTCAGCCAGTACTGAAGCACTTTCACGTCATCGCCCCTAAATGGCGGATATTTTAGGTAAAGCAACCTGTCACCAATTTTATAACCTGCATCTACTAATTCCTGCCAGGTTTCATTATCTATTATTCCGCTAGAGTCAAGGCCCCTATCTTGTTGAAATTTTTTTACAGCCCTTTCAGTCTCTTCACCAAAAATGCCATCAATGTCTGTTATGCCAAGGCTATAACCTAATTGTTTTAACCTTCTCTGTATATCAACTATATTTTCCCCTGAATGGCTTTTTCTAAGCGCTTGTGTTTTATCCATAAAAAATATCTTATTCTTTTTATAATAAACCCCTTAAATGTTTATCCAGGGCAGTAGCAGCAATTGCACCATCAGAAACAGCAGTTATAACTTGCCTTAGTGGTGTAGCCCTAACATCTCCAACTGCATAAATTCCTTCAAGGGAAGTTCTCATATATTCATCAGTTATTACAAATCCATTATCATCTATATTTATCCAATCCTTAACAATATCAGAATTTGGCTTATACCCAACATACTCAAAAACTCCATCTATGTTTTTTGTATATTTTTTACCATCTTTTAAATTTTTTATACTTATTTTTTCAAGTTTTTCATCGCCGATAAATTCTTTTATTACTGAATCCCATAAAATTTCTATTTTGTCATTATTAAATGCCCTGTTCTGTAATATTTCTACTGCCCTAAGCTCATCCCTTCTGTGTATAATATATACTTTTTTTGCAAATTTAGTTAAGAATAAAGCCTCTTCTACAGCAGTATCTCCGCCGCCTACTACAGCCACTTCCTTGTCCTTATATAAAGCTCCGTCACAAGTTGCACAAAAAGAAATTCCGCTTCCAATCTTTTCTTTTTCACCTTTAACATGCAACTTTTTAGGGCTAGCGCCTGTTGCAATAATTATAGATTTTACTATATATAAGTCTTCTGAATCTAGTACTTTACATTTAAATAAGTTCTTTTCTTTTTCAGGCTCTATAGAGCCAATATCCGTATAATCATCTATGTTAACGCCTAAAACATTGCAATGGTCAATAAAACTTTTAGTCAAATCAAACCCAGATACCTCCTCCTTGAATCCTAGATAATTTTCTATAAACTCTGTATTTGTTATTTGGCCTCCAGCCATATACTTTTCAACAATTGAAAAATCAAGGCCACCTCTTTTAGCATATAATGCTGCACCAAGGCCTGCAGGACCTGCCCCTATAATCAACAAATCCTTTTGTATTTTATTCATAAACCTGCCTCCTTAAATAAACTATTTTATATTATTATAATTATTAAGATGATTAAAACAAATGTCTTATTTAGGATAGCGGTAAATTTATTTAAATCAAGAAAAGTTGAGGAAGCTACTTATATCTTTTTGCTGCATCTTTCATTCTAGACTCAAGCTCTTCTTCTGATTTTACTCCAGAGATGTCCAGGTCTAGATCCATTAATAATCTCAATGCACTTCTTACAATTACAGTATTAGCTATTTTATGGCCTCCACTTTTTTTACAAGTTATTCCCAAATTTTCTAAAAAAGATACCATATTTGAAGGCATTGTAATAGGAACCCTAAAATAATCTTGCTTTCTTTCTACCATAATTTAACCTCTTGCTATATTTGTATTGTATTTTTACGTATATGAGTATATCTACTAAGAAACATATTGTCAAATTGCTTAAATGCAAAAGATATTATTAATGCTTTCAGGAATAATTATGATGATTAAATATTAAGGTGAAAAAATCTAGGGTGCTAATCATCTGTTAGTAAGCAAATATCTAAAATATTGCAATAATTTTCAATACCTATTTAAGCATAAATAAATTATTATTATTTAAAATATATATCTGGCCTAACATTCATTGTTTGCCATTTTAATCTAAATAATAATAAAAAAACTTCATAAGAAAGTACTCC
>JAGYOJ010000146.1 GCA_018399435.1 Actinomycetota bacterium
AAGGCAAAAAGTGATTAGTATTATTTTGCTAATTAATTTTGTAAATAAGAAAAGGCGATTATGGAAAAAATAAAATCAAAAAAATCGGAATAATAGGTGCTGGCCCAGGCGGGCTAACTGCAGGCATGCTTTTAGCAGCAAAGGGTTTTGATGTAGAAATATTTGAAAAAAAGACAGGGTTGGTGGACGTAATTCCTGGATAGAAGAAAATGGCTTTACATTTGATGTAGGGCCAACATTTTTTATGATGCCCTTTATTCTTGAAGAGATATTTAAAGCAACCGGCCGTAAAATAAATGATTACTTAGAAGTCATGAAATTAGAGCCTTTTTACCAGCTTTTATTTGCAGATGGCAAAAAACTTAAGACATCAGGCAACCCTGAAAATTTCAAGGCCTCAATAGCAGGCATCAACCCAGAAGATGCCAATGGATATGATAGATACATGGAAGAAAACAGGAAAAAGATAAGCTATGCGCTTCCAGTGCTCCAAAGGCCATTTAGCAGTTTTACTAATCTTTTTAGATGGGACCTGTTAAAGCTTCTAACCGTCCTTAATCCACAAAGAAGCATTTGGTCTGACCTCGGAAGAAATTTTTCAGATGGAAGGGTAAAGGTTGGCTTTACTTTCCAATCAAAATATCTGGGCATGTCGCCCTTCAAGTGCCCTTCAATGTTTAGCATACTCCCCTTTATAGAATACCACTGGGGAATCTACCATGTTAAGGGAGGGCTTAACAAGCTTTCAAGGGCAATGGCTAAGGTGATAGAAGAAAAAGGGGGCTCTATCAACTTAAATTCAGAAATAAAAGAAGTAATAATAGAAAACAAAAAAGCTACAGGATTGATGCTAGGGGATGGAAATGTTAAAAAGTTTGACGATATAATAATTAACCCTGATTTTGCCTGGTCAATGAAAAACTTAATACCGGATAATAAAAGGAAAAAGTACAGCAATAAAAATTTGGATAGAAAAAATTATTCCTGTTCTACATTCATGATATATTTAGGCTTAGACAGGGATTATCCCCAATTGGAACACCATAATATATTTATTGCAGAAGACTATGAAAAAAATTTCCTAGAAATAGAATCAGATAAAGAGCTTTCAAAAGACCCCTCTTTTTATGTCCAGAATGCATCTAAAACAGATCCTTCGCTTGCCCCCTCCGGCAAATCTGCGCTCTACATACTGGTCCCTGTTGCTAACCTAAAGGGAAAGATTGACTGGGAAAGCCAAAAAGAGCCTTTTAAGGAACTTGTTCTAAATAAATTTGAGCAAAAGCTAGGGGATGGGAAAATAAGGGAGCACATAGTTTATGAAAAGACAATAACGCCCAAGGAATGGAAAGATGATTATATGGTAGAATACGGAGCTACTTTTAACCTGGGCCATAACTTAGGCCAAATGCTTATCTTCCGCCCCCACAATGATTTTGAAGAATTTAAAAATCTATGGCTTGTTGGCGGAGGCACCCACCCTGGAAGCGGCTTGCCGACTATTTTTGAGTCAGGAAGGCTCACTTCCAACCTTATAAATAAGAAATATGGGCTGGATTATAATTTTAAATATAAAAGAAAAATTTAGGAAATTATGGATAAAAATAAAAAAAAGGTATTAGTAATTGGAGGGGGCCTTGGCAGCTTATCTTCTGCAATTAGCCTTAAGGCTTCAGGCTATGATGTTGAACTACATGAAAAAAATTCACATCTTGGGGGCAAACTGAATTTATTAGAAAAAGAAGGCTTTTCTTTTGATTTAGGGCCTTCAATCTTTACTTTCCCTTACATTTTTGAAAGATTGTTTAAAATATCAGGGAAAAAAATGGAAGATTACATGGAAATAGTAGAACCCCAGGTGCACTGGAGGTGTTTTTTTGAAGATGGAGACAGGATAGACCTGCTAAAAGATATTAATAAAATGGCAGAAGCAAATAGCTCTTTAGGCTCTGGAGATATCAAGCAATTAAAAAATTTCTTAGCTTACAGCAAAAAATTATATGAAAATGTAAAAAAGGGTTATTTTGACAAGGGAGTAGACACCCTGTCAGAGGCAATTAAAGCCTATGGC
Source organism: Actinomycetota bacterium (assembly GCA_018399435.1). GTDB lineage: Bacteria > Actinomycetota > Humimicrobiia > Humimicrobiales > Humimicrobiaceae > M55B165. The sequence continues at coordinate 2,072 of JAGYOJ010000146.1, forward strand.
ATAAAAACAAGCTTGTTTGGCCTTGACATATTTTCGACCGTACACCAAGGTGTAAAAAGGTATATTAAAAATACTCATTTATCACAGATAATCGAGTTCTTCATTAAGTATGTAGGCTCTTCTGCTTACAATGCTCCTGCAATACTGAACATGATGCAGTACGGCCAATTTCATTTTGGCCTCTGGTATGTTAAGGGAGGCATGTACAACTTGGCCAGGGCACTAAAAAAACTGATAGATGAGCTCGGCATTAAAGTCTACATGGAAAGCGAGATTGTAAAGCTTAATAAAAAAGATTCAAAGATAAATTATGCAGTCAATAATAAAGGGAAGGAATTTCCTGCTGACATATTTGTAAGCAATATGGAAGTAATTCCTGCCTATACAGAGCTTACAGGCGAAAACGGGAAATTCTTAAAAAATTATGACAAGTTTGAGCCGGCATGCTCTGGTCTTGTGCTTCATTTAGGGGTAAAGAAAAAATACAGTCAGTTAGCCCACCATAATTTTTTCTTTTCAAAAAACCCCAAGAAGCACTTCAGTGATGTATTTGACAAACACATACTCCCACAGGACCCTACAATTTATCTTGTGGCAGCTTCCCGCACAAATCCAGATGTTGCACCCGTGGGTTGTGATAATATAAAAGTGCTGCCCCATATCCCCCACCTGCAAGATGAGCCATTTACCCAAGACGATTACTCAAAACTAAAAAAAGTGGTTCTTGATAAGCTAGAAAGGATGGGCCTTAAGGACTTGAGAAAAAATACCCTTGTAGAGGATATATGGACGCCTGAAGACATTAAGAAAACTTACTATTCAAATAAAGGGGCTATCTATGGCTTTGTATCAGATAAGAAAAAGAACTTAGGGTTTAAAGCACCTAAAAAAAGCAAGAAATACAGTAACCTTTATTTTACCGGTGGCAGTGTTAATCCTGGCGGAGGTATGCCGATGGTTACCCTCTCCGGCCAAAAAGTTGCAGAAATAATTAATAGAGATAATGCTTGATAAAATACTTGAAAACCAAAAAAAATTATTTAGGTCAGGCTATACAAGGCCTTTAGATGAAAGAATAAGAAATTTAGAAAAATTAAAAGATATTATCTTAAAAAATGATAATAGTATTGTTGAAGCAATAAAAAAAGATATTGGCAGGCCTGATACAGAAACATATACCAGCGAGATATTCATTTCATTAAAAGAAATAGATTTTGCCATTAATAATTTAAAAAAATGGGCAAAACCAATAAAGGCTAAAACTCCCTTAATCCTGATGCCGGGGAAAAGTTATATACAATATGAGCCATATGGTTCAGCTCTTATCCTTGGCTCCTGGAATTATCCCCTCCAGCTACTTATAAGCCCGCTGGTTGGGGCAATTGCTGCAGGCAATTGTGCAGTTATAAAGCCCTCAGAAATATCACATAGTACCTCGGCACTTATAACAGAGATGATAAACAATGAATTTGATAAAAATTATATTTACTGCATTAATGGCGGTGTCCGGACATCAGAAAAACTTCTTAAACTTGATTTTGATTATATATTTTTTACCGGCAGCACAAGCATAGGGGAAAAAAGTCATGAAGGCTGCTTCAGATAAGCTTATTCCCCTCACCCTTGAACTTGGTGGGAAATGCCCATGCATAGTTGAAAGTGGCATTGATATAAAAAAAGCAGCCCGCAGGATAACCTGGGGCAAGTTCTTTAATTTAGGCCAGAATTGCATTGCTCCTGATTATGTTTATGCCCATAATTCCATAAAAACTGAATTGGTAAAAGGAATAAAAAGAAATATAGAAAAGTTTTACGGAAGCGACCCTTCAAAAAGCCCTGATTATGGAAGGATAATAGATGAAAGGCATTTTGACAGGATATTATCCCTTCTAAATAAAGAAGATGCCAGAAATTTAAAAACAGACAGAAAAGGCCTTTATATAGAGCCTGCTATTATAGGTGCAAGCTGGGATGATGGTTTAATGAAAGAGGAAATATTTGGGCCCATTTTGCCAGTTTTAGGATATGAAAATCTAAAAGATGCTGTCTGCA
>JAGYOJ010000147.1 GCA_018399435.1 Actinomycetota bacterium
CGGTAGTTATAGAAATAATATTATAAGTTTTGGCTACAGTTTAGATAATAATTTTTTAATCACTGTAGCCCCAAGATTTTTAACCAGCATGAAACTTGGCAAAAAATTGCCTATTGGTAAAAATATTTGGGAAAATACCAGTATAGCTATGGACAGAGAAATTTACTTTATAGAAAATATATTAACAGAAGAAAAAATAAAGGCGTCAAGCAAGGTTTATGTAGGGGATATTTTAAAAAGTTTTCCTGTTTCGCTATTATTAGCAAGGGGGGGCAAATGAGGAGGTCAAGTGGGATTCTTTTACATATATCCTCACTCCCATCAGAGTTTGGGATTGGGGATTTTGGAAAATATGCTTATAGGTTCATAGATTTTTTAAATGAAGCCAGCCAAAACTACTGGCAAATGCTTCCGCTTACCCCCACTAGCATATATAAGGGGAACTCGCCTTATAGCAGCAGCTCTGCTTTTGCCGGCAATATACTTTTTATAAGCCCTAAAATCTTGGAAGAAGAAGAGCTTATAGGAAAAGAGGATTTAAAAATAGATATATCTAATGGTAATTATGTAGATCACGAAAAAGTAACTGAATTTAAAAATGAGCTGCTAAAAAAAGCATTTAATAACTTTAAAGAGAGTGATGATTTTTATAAATTTTGTGGGCAAAATAATTTTTGGCTGGAAGACTATGCATTATTTTTAACTATAAAAAATAATATATCAAATGAAAGCTGGGCTAAATGGCCAATTGAAATAAGGGACAGGAAAAAAGATTCCCTTCAAGGAATTAAAAACCAATACTTTAAGCAAATCCAGTACCATAAATTTTGCCAGTATCTCTTTTTTAGACAATGGAGTAATTTATATAATTATTGCCACCAAAAAAATATTAAAATAATAGGCGATATTCCAATCTATGTATGCTTTGACAGCGCAGATGTCTGGGCAAATTCCAATATATTTAAACTTTCTAATGAGAAAAAGCCTTTATATGTTGCAGGAGTACCCCCTGATTACTACAGTAAAACCGGCCAGCTCTGGGGAAATCCTGTTTTTAATTGGAACGAAATTAAAAACAATGGCTACAGGTGGTGGATAAACAGGCTATCCCATAATTTTAAATTCTTTGATATTAGTAGGATTGACCATTTTAGGGGCCTTGTAGCTTACTGGCAAATACCTGCCAGTGAAGATAATGCAATAAATGGAGAATGGATAAATGTGCCTGTGGAAGATTTTTTTAAGGCACTTAATAATAATTTTAAGAAATTGCCAATTATTGCTGAGGATCTTGGAATAATCACTGAAGATGTAAAGCAGGTTATAGAAAAACATAATTTGCCCGGCATGAAAGTTTTACTTTTTGGCTTTAGCAGCGACGACCACCCCTATATGCCCCATAATTATATTAAGAATTCTTTTGTGTATACCGGAACCCATGATAATAATACTGCAAAAGGCTGGTTTGAAGAAGAAGCAACACCAGAAGAAAAAAATAGGCTATCGGAATATATTGGCAAAGAAATTAATAGCAATAATATAAATATGGAACTTATAAGATTGGCAATGATGTCTATATCTTATAATGCTATTATACCAATGCAGGATATTCTTGGTTTAGGAAAAGAAGCTAGAATGAATTTACCTTCTAAGGCTAATAATAATTGGCGCTGGAGATTAACTAAAAACCAATTACAAGACAGTGCTATTAAAGAAAAACTTACACGCTTGGCTAAATTATATGGGAGAACTTAGATTGCTAGCCACTACTTTTATTATACCTTTCAATTGAATTGGCTTTTCCGCTGTTTACATTTAAATCTATTATTACACTATTTATCCAGGTATCATTATCAGCCACTACAAATTTTTGTGGCATATTTTTTAAAAACCTATTTATAATAATTTCCTTCCTAACGCCAATAACTGAGTCCATTGGGCCAACCATACCCACATCAGTAATATAAGCGGTTCCTTGTGGAAGAATTTTTTCATCTGCTGTTTGCACATGGGTATGGGTACCAATAATTGCGCTCACTTTTCCGTCTAGGAACCATCCCATGGCAATTTTTTCTGAAGTTACTTCTCCATGAAAGTCCACTATTATTATATTTGTCTGCCTTTTTAATTCTGAAAGTATGTTTTCAGCTTTTCTAAAAGGGCAATCCAAATTTTCTAGAAAAACTCTGCCACACAAATTTATTACTGCTATTTTTTTATTCCCTGTTTTAAGGTTTGAAAAAACATGATATCCTTTTCCTGGAGTGCTTGGAGGATAATTTGCAGGCTTTATCAATCTTGGCTGGCTTTCAATATAGCTATAAATTTCCCTTTTCTTATAGATGTGATTCCCGCTGGTAATCACATCTATCCCTAAATTTAAAAGATTATCACATATTTTCGGCGTTATTCCTAATCCTCCTGCAGAATTCTCCCCATTTGCTATTACTACATCTATCTTTTTTTCTTCAATTATATTTCTTAGCTCATCTTGGAGTATTTTTCTGCCTGGCCGGCCAAAAATATCTCCTAAAAATAATATCTTCAATTTTTTCTTTCTAGCTATTATCAATGATTTTATTAAAACCGCTATAAGTATTAAATCTTTTACCCCTTGCATAACCTATCGCAGTAATTTTTTGCTTCTCTGCCATAGCAATTGCCCTATGCGTAACAGAAGAGTTTGACACTATTACCGGTATTGTTGTAATTGATATTTTATTAATAATTTCAGAAGCAATTCTTCCAGAAGTGTATAAAATTTTATCATCTGCCATAATATCATTTAAAAGCATGTATCCAATTATCTTATCCAGGCAATTATGCCTGCCAATATCTTCTTCAATCCTTAAAAAATTACATTGGCGGTCAAACAAAATTACTGCATGAAAACCGCCAAATTTTTTCTTTTTCTCTTGGTAGCTTAAGGCTTTTTTATTAAGTTCCAGTATTTTCCTATAATCAAATTTTACTTCTTTTCTCTTTTTGCCACACCTATTAATTATTGTACTTTCTTTGGCATTTTTTAAATTAAAATTATCAACTGTTAAGCTTATTAGCTTTCCAAATAAATTTTTGTCACCTAAATCACTTATTTCTATAGCCTCAATTTGGTCAATATTGGATATATAATTTTGTGAAATCATATAGCCTACAACTAGCTCCTTATCGCTTCCTGGAGAACAATAAAACTGGTGTAAAATTTTACCATTTATTTTTAACTTCAGGAGCTGTTCGGTTGGTATAATATCCCTAATTCTTTCTTTAGATTTTGATTTCCAATATTTTTCTATTAATACTTCTTTTGCTACTTCCAAAATTTAACTTTCCATATATCTTCTTCTTTTACCAGAGAAACTTCTTTATCTTTATAAATTTTCTCCTCACCATCATAAGAATCCATAAAATCTATACATACAATTGCAATATTATTTTTTACCTCCACCCAGTTTATTTCATATGAAATAATATCTATAACATTTATAAATTCTTCTTGAAAAGCTTTAAAGTTATGGCTCTTCCTGCCTTCAGTTGTGATAAGGCTATAAGCTGATTCATAATCTTTTTCAATTAAAGCATCAAAAAAACTCTCCGTTACTTGCAGCGCTTCACCCATTTCCTTATCACCGGAAAATTTATCTACAAAATATTCCTTTGCCTGGCTAAGTTGTGTGCAGGAGGATAGAAATATAATAAACAAAACAATTGCGGTTAAACATATTATTATGGTTCTTTTTCTAGACATAACTAAATTATAGTCCATAAAGCTATTAAAACAAGCGGGCAGTAAAATGGTAGCGGGGATAGGATTTGAACCTATGACCTTCGGGTTATGAGCCCGACGAGCTACCAGACTGCTCCACCCCGCGACGAATATTTAACTCTTTGATAATTATAATGATTTTTAATTTTTTTTCAAATTACCAGATGCCTTTTGCTTCTTTCTGGAGTATTACATTTTGGCGTAAAATGTCTTTTAAGTCAAATACTTTTATTGCATTTTTTAAATCTAATCTTAATAATGGGAAATAATGGTCATTTTTTTTAATATAAAACCCCTTTTTAATTAGAAACTTG
>JAGYOJ010000148.1 GCA_018399435.1 Actinomycetota bacterium
AACGCATTGATAAGCAGCCGTAAACATATACTATATTTTTGATTTATTTTAATTTATTTAGTATTAAAAATAAAATTTTTACTTTTATTGACTATAAAAATACTGGTTGTTATCATTTTTAAACTTGTTTATATTTTTTAATTATGGAAGCAATTTTTTCAAAAACCAATTTTATGGTTAAAAATTATATTGAAATTAGCAAGCCAAGGTCTGCGTTATTGCTATATTTTACCGGGCTGTCAGCTATTATCATTGCATCCAGCATTTACGGGTTTAATTTTATAAAAATAATTTTGATAGCTATTGCCATAATCCTGGGCACAATGGGATCCAATTCTATTACTAATTTTATTGACAGGGAAACAGATTCTATAATGGGCAGGACCAAAATAAGGGCAATCCCAAAAGAAAGAACTAAGCCTGCAAGAAATGCATTAATTTACGGAAGCATTCTGGTAATAACCGCTATAATTATTGCAAGCATTATAAATTATTGGAGCGCGTTCTTTTTATTGCTAGGGTTTTTTGATAGCGCTATTATTTATAACCTTTTTACTAAAAGAAAGTCGCCCTTTGGTGTTGTTTTTGGCTCGCCTGCCGGAGGGCTGCCAGTGATTATTGGTTGGATTGCTATCGCAGGCAAGATAGATCTTCTGGCTTTTTTTTATTTTTATTTATTGTTGTCTGGACTCTTATACATATATGGAGCCTAAGTTATTTTTACAAAAAGGATTATAAAAAAGCAAAGATTCCAATATTGCCTACCATATTAGGGGATAAGTAGATATTTATATTGCTTTTTATATTAAATATTTTTATGATTGGTTTATCTGTTTTTATTGGAATTTTTTATGATCTAAGTTTCATATATTTTTTCATTAACATATTCTTAGGGTTGGCTATAATTGTTCTTAATATTTTATTGATAGTAAAGAGAAATAAAAATTATTCTTGGCTATTATTTAAAATCTCTAGCCCTTATTTAGCAATAGTTTTTTTAGCAATAGTTTTAGATATTTTGCTTTATTAATGGAAGATAAAAGTAAAAAGGTTATAGGTAGAAAATTTTACTCAAGAAATACGGAAAAAGTTGCGAAAAAGTTATTAGGAAAAGCAATAGTTACTAAAAAAGAAAGCACTTGCGTGGGGGTAATAATTGAAACAGAGGCATATTTTGGCTTGGATGATCCTGCCAGCCATGCTTACAATGGCATTACACCTAGAACAAAACTAATGTTTGGGAAGCCAGGAATAGCATATGTTTATTTATGTTATGGAATGTATTATCTTTTTAATATAGTTACAGGAAAGGAAGGCAGCGCCGGTGCAGTGCTTATAAGATCTTTATTGCCTGTTTGTGGTATAGATATGATGAAAAAGAGGAGGAATAAAAAAAGTATTAAAAATCTTTCTAATGGCCCGGGTAAACTGGCACTGGCTATGGGTATTGATATTGGAGATAATGGAAAAGACGTAACTAATTCAAAAAATGATTTGTTTATACTTGATTTAGGAATTATTATATATAATGAAGATATAAAAGCAGGGAAGAGAGTAGGAATAAAAAAGGGAACAGGTAAACTTTTAAGGTTTTACCTTAGACATGAGAAATTAGAAAAAATAAATGATATTAAATTTTTTTGTTAAACATGATAGAAGGTGTTTTAAATGGCTGATTATGAAAAATTAAAAAGGTCCTCATATGTCTCAAAGAGAATGTTTATAATAAAGGAAATATGTGAGGAAAACAATGTAGATGTGGAATATCTTTTCGGCTTATTTAATCTTTATAATGAAAAAAATAGCGGTAGATGGTTTTGGCAAAAAGCTAAGTTTACCGGTGCGCTAAAAGATAGATACGATGAATTTAATAAGGTTGCAGATAAAATAGCCAAAGAGATAAGAAGAGATACAGAAGAGCAAACCAAAAGCAAAATATTGTCTGCTAAAGATTTACTAAACAAGCTCATGCAGAGCATGGAAATGAGTTTAGAGGTTGATAGGGGCATGGATAGAGGCTATGTTAGGGGCTTTCTGGATGATAACCTTAAAACCTTGATAAATGACAGCTTAAGGGGTTTAGTTTAGTAAATTAAAATTGGATAGTAATCATATTCCGGTTTCCTTCAGCTAGGCTGAGATTTCCAAACAAGGGGAGCAGGCCTTTATTATCAAATTCTATTGCCGCCTTATAGGTTCCGGGGCTAATTTCAAATTCTGTTGAAGAGTTTGCTTTAATCTCTGAAGCTATTTGTATATCGCTATCTATATAAAAGTTTATGCTGCTTATGGAATTGTTCTCAATTATTAGTATGCTTTTTTCTCCTATATTTATTTCCTCTTTATCGTCAATACTTAAGGTCTTATGATCTGTTTCTGATATATAGTTAATCTTGCTTTCTGCTAGATATCCAATATAGGTTTCCTTGTGACTAGGCTTAAATTCTATTATAGATTCAAATAAAAAGGCGGCTTTTTTGTATTCTTCATTTGTGAAAAAATTATAGCCCTGCCTGTCCAGGTAAGAGAGGGGAATATCAGACAGAATCACTTGTTTATAATGGCTTATCTTAAAGCTGGTTTTTTGGTCAATATCAAGTTCTAAAGTTTTCAAAAACTCATTAATGCTTTTTCCATATTCAGAATTATTTTTATAATAAATTGAACTATTTATATAGCTGGTAAACAAAAGCACTTTTGCTTGTTGGGAATAATTGCTGTCAGGGTACATCTCTATTACTTTTGTGAATAATTCAGCTGCTTTATCCCAGTTTAACTCCTGCTTGTAAATATTTGCTGTCTTGAAAATGAGTTCAGGTATTTTGTATTCAGCTACAAAAGCTTCATCGGAATCAGGATATTTTTGTTTAACCAGGCTATAAGTATCTACAGCCTTAAGGTAGTTTAAAGCTGCAAGCTGGTAGTTTTTAGCTTCTGAATAACTATCTCCCAGCTTCTGGTAACAATCTATAAATATTTTATTTGTTTTTAGGTTTTTGTCTAAAAGGCCTAAATCTATAGCTTTATTTAGGCTTGTTATTGTATTTTTACAATCATTATTGTGGTAATAAGAGTATGTTATATTTATTAATGCATCATCGAAATACCTGCTTGATTGATAATTATTTACAATTTCGCTATAAAATGAAATTGCCTGCCTGTAATCGGTCTCTTCAAAGTATCTATTGCCCCTATAATTTAATGAAAAGGGCCCAAATAGGCTTGAAATGATTATGCCGCCCAGAAATATAATAAAAAATATGATAAACAGAAATCCTATATAATTTCTTCTAACAAAATTAAATATTGCAAAGATTAAGCTTATTATAACTATTACCATGCTTGCAAAAGGCAAAATATCCCAAAAAAGACCCTTGTTCATATAAAAAAGATATGCCAAGCTCACTATTGCAAGTAAAAATAATATAATAAATATTATTGAACCAGGGCCCGCTTTATTTTTTCTTTTATATGTGTACATCTCTTTTCCTAACTTTAATAGTATATTCCATTATTAGGGTATCCCAATACCTATGATTATAAAAATGGTCCTTTTTTAATATTTTTTTTAACTTGAATCCACAATTTTCATATACTTTTATTGCCCGCCCATTATATTCATATACATTTAAAAAAATGCTTCTAAGCTTTAGGCTGTTTATAGCAAAATCTATAATTTTATTTATAGCATCTGTGCCATACCCCTTATTCCAATATCTTTTATCACCTATAACAATTCCAAATTCTGCCCTTCTTTTAAACCAGTTGATTTTATGTAGAGCACAGTTGCCTATAAATTTACCTTGTTTTGAATCAATTGCAAAAATATAGTCGTGGCTTGATTTAATCATATGCCTGTACCAGTCACGCTCTTGCTCTTCTGTGAGGTTATCAAAATTTTGGCTAAGGAATTTATTTATGGTTGGGTCTTTTAGCCAAATTAAAGATTTTTCTAAATCTTTTTCCTCTAATTTACGTATTATAGTTTTTCTCCCGATAATATTTTTATAAGGGTA
>JAGYOJ010000149.1 GCA_018399435.1 Actinomycetota bacterium
AAAATAAAGAGATAAGCCAGGTAGACAAAGGTCTTTTTAGAGAAGAAGAAGAAACAGAACTTTTTATTGCTTGTATTAAAACAGAAGAAAAAATAAAAGGCCAATTAAAAAATAAGGAGTATGGCAAATTATTATTATCACTAAAAAATTTTGGGGAAATAATTGACAGGTTTTTTGATGCTGTATTGGTAATGGATAAAGATGAAAAAATAAGTCAGAACAGGGTAAGCCTGGTAAGAAAAGCAGCTGCCCTTTATTATCATATTGCTGATTTTTCAAAAATTGTAATAGAAGGATAATAATTCTTGAAAGAAAAGAATAACAATAGAAGAAGGGAACATTAAAATGGCAGATACAAAATATGTTTACTTTTTTGGTGAAGGCAAAAAAGAAATGAAAAAATTACTTGGAGGGAAGGGAGCCAATCTTTCAGAAATGACTAATATAGGCTTGCCTGTACCTCCCGGCTTTACCATTACTTCAGAGATTTGTAATTTATATTATGAATTAGGAGAAAGATATCCAGAAGGTTTGCAGGCAGAAATAGATAAAAACCTTAAAAAACTGGAAGATAAGATGGGAAAGAAATTAGGCGATGAGAAAAACCCGTTACTGGTTTCTGTTAGGTCAGGCGCTGCAATATCGATGCCCGGCATGATGGATACAGTCTTAAACCTTGGACTAAATGATAATACTGTAAAAGGGTTAATTGCTAAAACTAAAAATGAAAGATTTAGCTGGGATTCATATAGAAGATTCATACAAATGTTTGGCGATGTGGTAATGGGAATAGAGCATGATAAATTTGAAGAAGCTATCCAGGCTAAAAAGGATGAAAAGGGCGCAAAATTTGATACAGACCTTAATGCCGGCGACCTAAAAGAGCTGGTGGCAGATTATAAAGAGATTATAAAAAATGAAACTGGTAAAGAATTCCCGCAAGACCCAAGAAAGCAGCTCCAAATGTCAATAGATGCAGTATTTGGCTCCTGGAATAATAAAAGGGCAATAACATACAGAAATATTCACGAAATACCGCATAGCCTGGGAACTGCTGTAAATGTACAGACAATGGTTTTTGGAAACATGGGAGAAGAATCTGGCACTGGAGTAGCTTTTACAAGGAACCCATCTACTGGAGAAAAGAAGGAATATGGGGAATACCTGCTTAATGCGCAAGGCGAGGATGTTGTAGCAGGAATAAGGACTCCAAAATCAATTACAGAGTTAGAAAAGGATATGCCTAAAATATTTAAACAGTTAAAGGATATCTTTAATAAACTGGAACAGCATTACAAAGATGTTCAAGACCTAGAGTTTACCATACAGGAAGGCAATCTTTATATACTACAAACAAGGACAGGCAAAAGGACAGCAGCAGCTGCCTTAAAGATAGCAGTTGACATGGAAAAAGAAGGCTTAGTTAATAAAGAGGATGCTGTCAGGAGAGTAGAACCAAGCCAGTTAGACCAGATTCTGCACAAGCGAATAGACCCTAAAGCAAAAGAAGATGCAGAATTATTAGCAAAGGGGCTCCCAGCTTCTCCAGGCGCGGCTTTGGGCAGGGTAGTATTTACTGCCGATGAAGCAGTGGAAGAAGCAGAAGTTGGTAATGTTATTTTAGTGAGGACAGAAACTTCACCTGAAGATATTGAAGGAATGTCTGTTGCGCAAGGAATACTCACTTCCAGGGGTGGAATGACATCACATGCTGCAGTTGTTGCTAGAGGAATGGGGAAATGTTGTGTTGCAGGTAGTGAAGACATAAAAGTTTATGGTGATGAGAAATATTTAATAAGTTCTATTAGTGGAGAGAAGATAAAAGGAGGCGACTGGATTACTTTAGATGGTTCTACGGGAGAAGTATTTAAAGGTAAACTAGCAGTTATAGATCCTGAGATATCTGGAGATTTTGAATTGTTTATGGAATGGGTAGACGAATTTAGAAAATTAGGAGTTAGGACAAATGCAGATACCCCTCATGATGCAGAAGTGGCACTAAAGTTTGGCGCAGAAGGCATTGGCTTGTGCAGGACAGAACATATGTTTTTTGAAAGCGACAGGATTAAGGCAGTTAGGAAGATGATTGTTGCAGGCAATGAAGAGGAAAGAAGAAAAGCTCTAATGACTATACTTCCATACCAGAAGCAGGACTTTATAGATATATTAAAGGTTATGCAGGGAAAACCTGTAACCATAAGGCTTCTAGACCCCCCACTTCATGAATTTTTGCCAACAGAGGATGAAGACATACAAGAACTTGCAGATGAACTTGGAATAGAAGTTAAGGAGCTCAAGTCAACAATCAGGGGCTTATCGGAAATGAACCCAATGCTTGGGCATAGAGGTTGCAGGCTTTCAGTTACTTACCCGGAAATTCTTGAGATGCAGGCAAGAGCTATATTTGAAGCAGCCATTGAATTAACTAAAGAGGGCATAGAGGTAGAGCCTGAAGTAATGATACCTTTAGTAGGCATAGTAGAAGAACTGAACATATTAAAGGAACAAATAATAAAAATTGCTGATGAATTAATAAAGAAGAATGATGTTAAGTTTGATTATAAAGTTGGCACCATGATTGAAATACCAAGGGCATGTATAACAGCAGATGAAATTGCCAAGGAAGCTGAATTTTTTAGTTTTGGAACCAATGACTTAACACAATTAACATTTGGTTTTTCAAGAGACGATGTTGGGAAATTTCTCCAGGACTATATTGACAAGGCAATATTAGAAAGGGACCCATTTGCTAGTTTAGACATAGATGGGGTAGGCCAAATGGTTAAGATGGGTATAGAAAAAGGAAGATCAGCAAGAAAAGACTTAAAGATTGGTATATGCGGAGAGCATGGCGGAGATCCAAAATCAATTGATTTTTGCAATAAAGCAGGGATGAATTATGTAAGTTGTTCTCCCTACAGGGTGCCTATTGCCAGGCTTGCAGCAGCACAATCAAATTTAAGTGAAGAAGAATAATATATAATTAATGGGCAGCTTTCAGGCTGCCCATTAATTTAATCTAATACAAGCATTTCTAAAGCCACTAATATTAGTTATTCTTATTAGTAGATGATAAAAAGAATGTTATAATATTTATGTTATTTTATTAGTTTAAATGATTATTCTTTAAGAAATTATGCTTAAAAGCTTAAAAGACGGTGAAGTAGACGAATTAAAATCAAGGACAAATATAGTTGATATTGTATCTGAATATGTAAAGTTAAAAAAACAAGGCAAAAACTATCTTGGATTATGCCCTTTCCATAAGGAAAAAACCCCTTCTTTTTCTGTAGATTCATCCCGGCAATTCTTTCATTGCTTCGGTTGTGGAGCAGGAGGAGATGTTATTAATTTTATTGAAAGAATTGAAAATATGGAATTTATAGAAGCTGTAGAGTTTATTGCTAAAAAAGTCGGATATAGCTTAAAATATAGCTACACAGGCTCACCCAAAACTAGAAAACTGAGAGAAAAATTAATTGAGCTAAATAATCTTGCGAAAAAATATTATAACTATATTCTTTTCAATTCTGCCTCAGGCAAGCAAGCTTTAAAATATTTAAAAGATAGGGGTTTTAGCAAAGAAACCTTAGAAAAATTCAAGGTAGGTTATGCCCTAAATAACTGGGACAATTTTTCTTTATTTGCAAAAAAAAGGGGCTATAGTTTTTATGAACTAGCTGAATCTGGGCTATCTATTAAAAGCAAAAAGAAAGAAGGCCAGGTTTATGATAGGTTTAGGGGAAGAATAATGTTCCCAATAGAGGATGTGGTGGGAAAAGCAATAGGCTTTGGCGGAAGGATATTTAAGCAAACCAGGCAATCAGCCAAATATGTTAATACCCCTGAAACTAAATTATTTTCAAAAGAATAACCACCAATTTCAAAAAAAACATCTTTGCGAAACATTGTAGTTGGATCAATAATTGGATTCAAATAATTGATTTTTAAAATAGATTGAATAATTTTATCTGTTTTATATTCTCCGTTTTCTATTGTTATTATT
>JAGYOJ010000015.1 GCA_018399435.1 Actinomycetota bacterium
TTTTGTCATAGATTTTTTCATCTATTCTTCTAATAAACTCGCTCATATCAATATATTCACATCTCATGCCGAGATAGCTTTCAAAAAAGGAGGAATCTACAATGGAGCCACCAATTCCCATGGATACATTTCCCATGGAAAGGTATGATTTTCCCCTCATGGTAGCTACCCCAAGGCCTGCTTTTGAAAACTTTAGAAGCTTTTCTTTTACGTCTTGGGGTATTGATGTGTCATCTGCGTCTTGTACGTCTTTTCCGTATATACCAAAGGCAGGCAGCCCTTTTTGGTCATGTGCTGCAAGTACTGCTGCAAGGTAAACTGCGCCTGGGCGCTCTGAGCCATTAAAGCCCCAAATGGCTTTAGGCCTTCTAGGGTGCATGTCCATGGTCTCAGATCCGTAGCACCAGCAGGGGGTTACTGTAATGGATAGGCCCACGCCTTCCCTTTCAAACTTTTCTTCTGCTTTTGCTGCTTCTGCTACCCCTCCTATATTGGTATCAGCTATAATGCATTCTACAGGTAGCCCGTTTGAATATTTAAGGTTACCCTCTAAAAACTTGGCTGCTTGTTTAGCCATTGCCATGGTCTGGCCTTCTAGGGATTCTCTTACCCCTTTTCTTCTTCCGTCAATTGTGGGGCGTATTCCTATTTTAGGGAGGTTTCCATAAAGCCTTTTTTTTGGTTCTGTTTGTTTGAATTCTACCATTTTCTATACTCCTTTATTTAATATTTTCCAAATTTGTAAGCTGCATTTAGCATTGATATAACATTTTCAGGCGGGACATCAGCTAAGATATTGTGTATTTGGTTAAAAACTAAACCTCCGCCTTCGCCTAGGATTTCTATTCTTCTTTTGACATCTTCTTCTACATCCTTTGGGGTTCCATTGGCAAGGACATCCCTTGTATTACAAGCTCCGCCCCAAAACACTATGTCTTTTCCAAATTCAGCCTTTAATTTTTCCGGCTCCATATCTTTTGTAGTAGTCTGCACAGGATTTAAAACATCCAAACCTGCCTCTATGAGGCTTGGCAAAAGCTCATATATTGAGCCGCAGGAATGCAGAAATATCTTACAGTCGCTATTATCATGGACAAAATCCCACATTTTCTTATGCCTGGGCATAAAAACTTCTCTGTAGATATCCGGAGACATAAATGGTCCGCCTTGCCCCCCAAGATCATCTCCAAACTGCAATAAATCTACATAATCGCCCACGCTATCAATTAATTTTTCCAGTTTTACCAAATTCCTTTCAACCAATCTGTCTAAAAGTTTCTTAGTCCTTTTTTTATCTGCATACATATCTATCATAAAATTAGCCATGCCCCTTAAAAAGGTTCCTGTTTCAAATAAATTGCAACCAACAATTAAAACAATGGAATAATCAGTATTCTCATATAAATCCTTAATGCCGTTTACTAATTTTTCAAATTGTTTCTTGTCAAATATGTCTAAATGTGAAGGTGGTGAAGGAACTGCCCAAACATGCCTGTCAAGTTCTTCATCCTTAAAAGAATCCGGAATTGAATTTAGGTCCTGGTATACCCAATAACACTGGTCTACATATAATGAAGATTTAGGCTTCTTGCCCAGCCTATATCCTTCATCATTTAAAAGATAGACTGTTTCATCTTCATCAATTTCAATATTTAAAAATTTTGGTATTAGGCATTTTGAGCCATCATTTAGCGTCCACTCTCTCCAGTCATCATCAGATTTTAAAAACCATTGCCCAGCATCTATTGCGTCAATGTGAAACATGTCCATGACTTCTTTTTCAGGATATGCCAATTGTTGTATAAAATCATACATTCTGGCTAATTTATTTTTATCTAGACTGAGCTTTTTCCTTAAATTGTTATAAGCAATAGTTGCAATTCCTGAAGAACGCATGCTTCCTAAATCAATAGGAACCCTATCAGGTTCCTTATGCGCTAAAACTCTCCTTATTCTTTCTCTTGAATTCATCTAAACCCCCGCATCTTAATATTTACTATATTCTTGTAAAGTTTCCCACCAGGCCATAAGATTTTCTGATGGTACAGAACTTTGAACTATATGTATAGGAGCAAAGACAAAACCTCCACCTGGAGCTAAATCAAAAATTCTCTTTTTGGTTTCTTCTCTCACTTCATCGGGTGTCCCAAAAGATAAAATATTATTATCACAACTACCACCCCAGAAAGTTAAATCTTTGCCAAATTCTTTTTTTAGTTTTTTTGTATCCATGCCCTTGCAATTAACTTGAATTGGATTAAGTATATCTACTCCAGCTTCTAATAATGATGGTATTGCTTCCTTTATTGCTCCATCACAATGGAAAAATATGTAAACTTTAGATTTTGCTTTTTCTTTTATAAAATCAAACAATTTTTTATGGTATGGCCAAATAAGCTCCTTATATAAATCCAGGGATACCAGCAGGCTTTCTTTTGTACCCAGATCATCAGCAGCAGATATTGCAAGTACATTTTCACCTACAGTATCTAAAGCTTTTTCCCAATATTTGCATTTAATTTCTAAAAATTTATCCATAATGGCATGTACAAATTTCTTGTTTACTATCATATCTGTAAAAAATTTTTCGTAACCTGTCATCCATATAGCATTTTCCCACATTCCCGCACTCATTCTCTCAAGAAAATAAGCTTTTTTATCTTTAAAAATAACTTTATCTGCTTGCTGTTTTAAATTTTTAAAACGGTTATCATCTAAGGGGTCTGGCCAATCATAGTTTTTAATATCTGATATTTTGCCTGCATTTCTTAATGGGCTTTTATATATATCATAATAATGCCCGCCTTCTACGGGCATCCTATATTCTATCCCAAATTCATCTTTTAACTTTAAATAGTCCCCATCTCTTCCTAAATCTTCTGCCAGGCCAGGAGCTTTAGGTGGATTAGGCGCAACATTTACAATATCAATTTTTAACTTTTCTATAACATCATCATCTACTCTACCAATTTGTGTAATCTTGTCATAAACTTCAGTTCTTGAATCCAAGCCTATGTATTTTTTTAAATTTCTTAAAGCTATAACATTTATACCACAAACTAAAGCCCCTCCCAAATCAAATGGTATTTTATCAGGCTCTTTATGTTGCAGTGATGTAGATAGCCTTTGGTAACTATTATTTTCCACTCTAATAAATCACTTTCTAAATAAAAAGTTTATTAAATAAATTCTAGCAGGCCTAATTCAAGCAGTTTTTGATAAGCAGGGATACCTTTTTCATCCCAGCCTGCTAATTTATAATATAATTTTCTTGCTTTTATAAATTCTTCTTTATTAATTATTACGCCTTTTTTAGGGCCTTCTTCAATGGGTTTAAATAATCTAGGTGGGAGAATATCAGCTTCAATATCTATTCCCTCACGGGCAGCAAAAAGCCTATACATATTTATTCTCTTTTCCCCTAATTTCCAAATTTCAAATAAAGAGCTTTCCCATCCTGTAGTCGCATTTACAATCTCAACTAAATGCCCGAAATTAAAAAACCTTACCGGAGAAAAAGCAAAAATACATCCGCATAATGCATCTAGCATTGAAAATGCAGGTTGTAATAAATAAAACATTCTTACTTTTTTATAATCTAAATTTTCTGCATTAAGCCTTTCATAAACTGTTAATGGTGACACCTTGTCCATAAATAATTGGCTTGCACTAAAATCAAAATCTGTATCATGTTCTACCACAGTGTAATAAGGGCCAATCGGAGAAACAGCATATCCCAAACCAAGCATTTGCTTTACTCTTGGCTCATGGAGTGGAATCTCCAACCCCTTTACATGCATTGCATATTCTGATGAATCCTTTATTTCCTCTGAGGCTTTTTTCACGCCTTCTGCTAAAATATTTCCAATATCTTTCCTGTATATGATTTTTTTAATAATTTTAATAATGCTTTCATGGTCGCCCCATTTAAGTTCTATATTGCCAGTATCGTTTTTATTAATTAAATTATTTTCAAAACATTCAATTGCATAAGAAAGTACTATACCTAGTGAAGTCCCATCCAAACCATAATCACAAATAATATTCCAAATTTTTACTGCAGCGTCTAAATCATCAATCAATAAGTTATAAACAGAAGCTGCTAAACTCTCTAATTCAATAAGCCCAAACCTATTATTAGCACCTATTTTTTCAGTTCCTTTTAGTATTTTTTTACAGCCTCCATAACAATTATTGCAATTTACATTTTCTGGATTATATTTTTCAGTTATGGCAAAGCCGTCAATATTTTCAGCACCAGAAAAAGTAGAGGTATGAAAATTTTTTGCAGAGACCATTCCTTGGTCTGACATTGATTTTAAGTACCCTGCATTACTGGCCGGTCCGTATTGGCTTTTATTAAGTGGGTTAGTTAAATAATTTTTTCTAAAATATTTTGATAAAGAATCAAGCTTATTATTATCATAAGCCTTTATATCGCCGGTGCCACTTACGCACACTGCCTTAAGGTTTTTTGATCCCATAACAGCGCCTACGCCGCACCTTGAACTAATAAAAAGATTATCATTTACAATTGATGAATACCTGACTAAATTTTCCCCTGCAGGACCAATTAAGGCTATTCTTGAATTTTTTGTATCCTTATTATTTATTAAAATATCATAAGCTTCCGAGGTTAGCTTACCCCAAATATTAGAAGCATTTCTTATTTCTATTTTACTGTCTTTAATATAAATATAGCTTGGTTCTTTTGCCTTGCCTTTTATTATTATTGCATCAAAACCCGCTTTTTTAATTTCAGGGCCAAAAAAACCTGGAGTGGTACTTTCACCTATTGAGTTGGTTAATGGGGATTTTGTAACAACATTATGCAGTGCAGTACCTGGACAGTTGACACCTGTAATAGGTGAAGTTGAAAATATTAATAAGTTATTTTCAGAAAAAGGATCTATGCCTTTTGGTAGCTCTTTTAGCAGGTAGTAAGCCGCCAGGCAAGCGCCTCCATAATATTTCCTGTAAAAAAGTTCATCTTTTTTTTCAAAAGTTACTTTCTTATTTGTTAAGTCTATCCTTAATATTTTTCCACTAAACCCATAAAACATAACCTATACCCTATACATAATAACTGGCAATCTGATTAGAAACTATATCGTAGCTGTCAGCATCCTTTGATACCTCTCCTATCTCCCCTATTATCTTTTTCTCCCTGAATATATAAATCCTGTTAGCAAGCTTTATTATCTCAGGCATATCTGAAGATATTAGGATAATTGACTTTCCTTGCTCATGGGCAAGATTATATATTAGCTTATGTATATATTCTTTTGCCCCTACATCCACACCTATGGTAGGCTCATCAAATATTATGATATCACAATCTGCTACTAGCCACTTGGATATGGATAGCTTCTGCTGGTTTCCACCGGATAGCTTTTGGGCCAGCTGGTTTATAGAAGTTGCCCTTATGTCAAGCTCATCTACCATGCGCCTTGCATTCTCTTCTTCTTTTTTCCCATTTATAAGCTTTAGCACTTTAGAGGCAATCATGGGCCAGATGGTAATATTTACATTGGTCTTTATATTAGAGTTTAGAAGAAGGCCTTCTTCTTTTCTGTTTTCTGTAACATAGCCTATCCTGTATTTATACAGGCTATCTGATATTGAGCGGGGGTTTATCTCTTTGCCTCCCACATATACTTTTCCTGACTGCTTTCTATCCTCCCCTATTAGGAGCCTTGCAAGCTCTGTTCTACCTGCCCCCATCAGGCCGTAGAAACCCAGCACCTCTCCTTTACGCAGCTTAAAGGACATATCCTCTGCCTTATGCTCTTTGTATATGCCTTCTGCTTCCAGCACTATATTATCCTCTTCTACTGCCCCGGCCCTAAAGGCTTCTATTTTTTCTTCTCTTCCTATCATCATCTTAACAAGGTCAGCTCTTTCTACTTCCTCTATTTTTTTGGTTCCTATTTTTTTGCCGTCACGGAGAACTGTTACCTTATCGCAGACCCTAAATACCTCTTCTAGCTTGTGGGTTACAAATATTATTATAATGCCTTTCTCTTTTAGGCCGGAAAGTATCTCAAAAAGGGTTTTAATCTCTGATTCAGATATTGCTGATGTTGGCTCGTCTAGAAGCAGTATCTTTGAATTTGAGGCAAGTGCCTTTGCAATCTCAACCATTTGCTTCTGGGCTACAGAAAGCTCTCCTATGGCCTTGGTAGGGGGTATGTCAAGGCCTACCATATCAAGGTAGCGTTTTGAGGTTTTGTTTATTGCTTTCCAGTCAAGTATGGCTGTCTTTCCTATGGTTTTCATCTTATCAAGCATTATGTTTTCTGCCACAGAATACCTGGGAAATACCTGAAGCTCCTGGTTTACAACGCTTATATCTTTTGCAAGCGCTTCTATATAGCTTTCTACTACAAGTTTTTTATCATCTATATACATCTTCCCTGTATCCTGGGGATGCACTCCGCATATTACTTTAATAAGGGTTGACTTTCCAGCCCCGTTTTCTCCCAGGAGGGCATGAATTTCTCCTTCTAGAAACTCTACCGAGACGCTGTCAAGCGCTTTTATCCCTGGAAAAGACTTTGAAATATTTTCAACTTTTAACATAACTTACCCCCTACCATTTATTTCTTATTTAAAAAATTCCTCTTTTGCGCTATCAGCCAGGTCATATGCTGCCTGCCATAGCTCATCTGAGAATGTATCCAGGTTATCTTCGGTTATAAGTACACCAAAGGTATCAACAAAGGTATGATCCTGTTTTGTTTCCATGCCGTCTATTAGGTACTCAAGTAGAAGCGGTGTTACATAACCCTGGCAATACGGGTTCTGGCCAAATGTACCTGTAATATAGCCCTGCTCTATTGCTTTTAGTACTGCAGGATCATCGTCTATTCCTACAAATGCGATGCTGTCATTTTGCATCTCGGTTAGAATCTGGGCTACAGCAACTGTGGGGTTATAGCCTGTTGTAACTATGCCGTTTACTGCATCGCCTTGTGCTGCCAGTGCATTTGATATTTTTTCAGTACACTCTTCAATTGCAGTCATATCGCCAATGGTTTGAACTATTTCAACGCCATCATACTGTGCTACTACTTCTTCAACGCCTTCTTTTCTTAAGATGGTGTTTGGATCTGTTACTACTTCTAGCACGTTTAGGATTCCGCCTTCATAGTCCATAGCCTCGCAAACCTTCTCAGTTGCAGCCATTGCAGCAGCCTTCACATCAGTTGCCACTGTAAATGAAGCGGGTGTAGGATCCTGGGTCTGAGCGCCAAAATTACATACATGTACGCCCTGTGCTACTACTTCTTCATAGAGTGCATTTGCGCCTGCTGCATCTAATGGGAAAATCATTAGCCCCTGGTAGCCCTGGGCTACAAGCGCTTCAACCTGCTCGTTTTCTGTTGGCTGGGTCCAGTCAGTGCCAATTTGTGAGTGAACTTCTACACCAAAGTCCTCAGCATGCTTATCAAGTCCCTTTTTTACTGATTCATAGTAAGGGTGAACTGCTGGCCAGTATGTTGATATCTTATACTCTTTTGCTTCAGCTTCTTCGGTTTCTTCTGCTTCAGCAGCTGGCTCTTCTTCAACAGCCGGCTCTTCAGCTTCTTCTTCTGCAGCTTCTTCTGCTGGTGCTGCTTCCTGCGCGCAGCCTGCAAGAGGCATTACTGTAAATATTGATAGTGCTAGAAGCGCTACCATTATTTTTACTATATTAGTTTTCATTTAACTTACCTTTCTTTTAGTTTACAAATTGCAAAAAAAAGTTTTTCTCTATATGAACCACCTCCTAAAAATAGATTATTCAAGCAATCTTCTCTGATTATATATAGTCCTAACCCTGTCAATTCCTACCGCTATCAGTATTAAAAGGCCCAGGTATGTTTGTTCCCAGTATACATTTGTTCCAAGCATTACCAGGCCATTTTTTATCATTACCATAATTGCTGCGCCCATAATTACTCCAAATGCAGAAATAAGGCCTCCATTTAGCGATGTTCCTCCAAGTATGGCTACAGCAAAGGAGACAATAAGCCAGTCCTGTCCGGTTACAGGGGGAGCTGTTCCCATCCTGGATACATAAAGCACTGCTGCCAATGCTGCTACAAAGCCTGAGAGGGCGTGGGATAATATCTTTATATTGGAGGAGTTTATTCCTGAAAACTTAGCAGCATCTAAGTTTTCTCCCACTGCAAGTATTCTTCTGCCCATTATGGTAAATTTAAAAAACAAAAACAGCACAATAAAGGCTATTATGGTAAATATTAATATAAAGGGTATGCCAAATACTTTACCCTTTCCTAGGACGGTAAAAGATAAGGGTATATTTACAAATGAATATCCTTGAGTAAAGCCAAAGTTTATCCCTGTAAATACAAAGGATGTTGCAAGCGTTACTATAAATGCGTTTATGCCAAATTTAGCTGTTATTACTCCATTTATCAGCCCGCATGCAATTCCTACTGCAAGGGCTACAGCTACTGCTACTGTTCCATTAAAGCCCTGTATGTCCATAAGGTATCCTGCAGTAATTGTAGCAAGGCCTCCTATTGCCCCAACCGAGAGGTTCATATCCCCCACTACTAAAACTATTCCCTGCGCCAGCCCTACAAAGGCATAAAGGGAGAGTGTCCTTCCTGTAGTATACATATTATATGGAGAAAGGAAATTATCTGATGCAATTGATAGAGCTGCAAACAGTATCAGCGCGGCTAAAAACAAACCAAAGTTTCCATTAGTAAGGATGGATTTAAAATAATCTTTTTTGGCCAATTTGTGCTCCTTTTCCTTTTTGTAAAAGTTAATTATATTTGTTATTCATGTTTATTTTTCTTTTTGAAATAACCGCAAAATTCTTTTTAACAAATTCTATATGCCCTTTTAAACCTTCGACAGCTTTTTTCCTATTTTTGAATTTAATATTTTCAAATATTTTCTTATGGTCCTCGTAAGTATCTGTCATAACTCCAGGCAGATTAGTAGTAGCAATTAAAATTTCAGAAATACTATATTTAAGTAATGGGAAAATAACGTCAAAATAATTTTTTATAACTTTATTATGTGTAGACTCTGAAAGTTTTTTATGGAATTCATAATCAAGTTTTACAAATTGTTTTTTATCTTTTTTTTCAATATAAAATTTTGTTAACTCTAGATTATCTTGTAATTGTTTTATATCTTTTTCATCCGCATTATCGATAGCTAAATTAACAACAATTGTTTCAAAAATTTCCCTAAATTCCAATAGATCTGGCATTAAACTATCATCTACCCTATAATGCAGCCTTGCTGGATTAAAAAAAGAATTAAGGGAAAAATTTTTTACAAATGCGCCTACCCCTGGCTTTATTTCAATTATATCAACTAGCTCTAATGCCTGTAGTGCTTCCCTGACACTCCCCCTGCTAGTATTATATTTTTTGCATAGTTCTTTCTGGGAAGGCAGGGTTTGCCCTGAGGTTAAATTTCCTTTCTTAATATCACTCAAAATATTATCAATTATAATTCTTGGAGTTTTTTCTCTTACAGACATATAACCTATCATACATGTAAAACTTCCTACTAATATATTTTATAAAACATATTTTGTCAATGTAAATCTTTCTTTGGCAATGAAGATTTTCTTACTCTTAATTTTGTTTTTAATACTATATTTTGCAAATTTGATATTTGTTTAACTTTTTCATTAATTCTGCCTATCAATAATTCGGTTGCTAATTTTCCTAATCTGTAAGTTGGTTGGCTAATGCAAGTTAAGGGAGGCTCCACTATATCAGTCCATTCCGGATCATCAAAACCAACTACTGCAATGTCTTCTGGCATTCTTAATCCCAATTTTTTAATAACTTTTATAGCGCCCATTGTTATATCTAAATTAGCAGTAAAAACTGCATCCGGGCTATCTCCATACTCCAATAACTCACGGGCTAATTTAATGCCACTATCCATTTTAAAGGTCCCAATCTTTATAAAATTATTATTTGCTTTTAATCCTGCTTCCTCTAAAGCTTTTAAGTATCCATCTAGCCTTTGCCTTCCTGTAGTCCTATCAGCATAGCCATTTATTATTGCAATCTTTTTATAGCCGTTCATTATTAAATGTTTAACAGCATTATATGCACCTTTAAAATTATCAACTGTCACCGAATCGCATTTTAACCCTTCAATTAATCTATCAACCAAAACAAGCTTTGTTTCTGTTTTTAAAATATACTTTATATAAGAAACCACTTTTTGTGTTGGGGTTAGTATAATGCCATCTACCTGGTTTGATTTTAAAATTTTTAAATACTTTAATTCTTCTATAGGATCGTCATCCCCATTACATAAAATTATATTGTAACCATATCTTTTTGCGGTATCCTCTATTGACTTTGCAAGAATAGAATAAAAATTTGATAAGACATTTCCAACTATTACGCCAATAGTATGCGTTTTTTTACTTCTAAGGCTCCTGGCAATTGAATCCACTTCATAGTTAAGCTCTTCTATTGCATTTAATACCCTTTCTTTTAATTTAGGGCTAACAAACTTATTTTTATTTATAACGGCAGATACAGTTGCGCTAGAGACTCTAGCTTTTTTTGCGACATCCCTTTGTGTTACCATAATTAACCAAACTATACGTTTAGCTATACGTATAGATATTATATTATTATATTAAGCTTTGCAAATTAAATATAGAATTCTTTAAAACACCTAATTGATTTCCTTTATAACTTTAGCTGGATTGCCAACTGCAAGGCAACCGCCAGGAATTGACTCCAATACTAAAGAATGGGCTCCAATAGTAGTATTATTTCCTATTTTAACTGGCCCTAAAATAGTAGTATTGGTATAAAGGTTTACATTATTGCCAATTTCAGGATATCCAGGCTTCCCATGATGGAAAATAGAATGCCCCAAGCCACCCAAAACTACATTAGAAAATATGCTTACATTCTCCCCTATTTTGACTCCCCGCCCTATCACAACTCCCGAAGGGTGCCAAATTCTGCAACCAGAGCCTATCTCAGAACCTGGATCTATTTCAGCCCCTGTTAAAAAAAAATTTATTCTTGAACAAATTTCAGAAATTAGTCCTAATCTAATCCTAAATAATTTATGATAAAAACGGTAAAAAATTAAAGCCTGTACCCCAGGTTTAACAAGCAATATTCTTAATGCGCCCCAGAAACTTGGCTTGCCTTTTATTGTGCCATATTTACTAAAAAGGCGCCTTATATCCCCTATAAGGCTACCAGATTTTGTTTTTGCCATAACATAATTGAAATTACTTATTTATATATTTAAATAGTAAGCTGTGGAAATCCTTTTTATAAAAAAGCTTAATATTTACAGAAGGATATAATTTTTTTAATTCTTTTATTTTCTTATTTTTTTTAGTAACCAGCTTTTGATTCATAGTAGTAAGCTCTATAAATAAATCATAATCAGTTAGATAAAAATCAGGTGTAAAGCTCTTGGTTACATTATTATCTTCATCCCAATTTAATGGAAAATTTTTAGGCTCATATTGCCATTTTATGCGGTAAAAATCTAGAATTCTTGCAAATTCCTTTTCACTTTCATGTGCGAACTTAAACTTTTCAGCATTTACGAATTCAGAATTAGGTTTATTAGTTTTGTTGATATTATCTTTTATTTTGGGTTTATTGCCTTCCGTCATTCTTCTTTTTTAAAATCCTCCGGATAAACATTATCTAGAAAATCTTTAAATTTATCTACTTCTTCTTCAATTGATTGAATTTCCAGTCCTGCTGATTTAATTACCTTTTCTTCAGCATATATTTCGCAATTACATCTAACTGCTAAAGCTATGGCATCTGAAGGCCTTGAATCAATTTCTAGCTCTTCTTCATTATTATTTTCCATTCTTATAATTGCATAGAAAGTGTTATCCTTAATTTTAGTTATCTCAATCTTTTTAATTTTACAGTCGAGTATTTCCAATATATTAACCATTAAATCATGTGTCATGGGCCTAGGGGTTTTTATATCTGAAATCTCCATTGCTATAGCAGAAGCCTCAAAAGCCCCAATCCATATAGGTAAATACCTGTTGCCGCCCTCTTCTTTTAAAAGAATTATTGGTTTCTGCGAAGGAACTTCTATTCTCACGCCTTCAAGAGACATTTTTATTAAATTGTTTTTATTTTTATCATCCATGGGTATTATAAATATTTATCAATTTTGCATTAATTATAACACTTAATATATATTAATTATAGGTTGTGGGGGTCCAAGGATAACTGTCAATTTGGATCATCTAATTGATTCAATATCTTTTTTTACAGCATCTATTTTTAACTCATATATAGAATCAAGGTTCCTAAATTTTTGCTTATAGTCCAATCCATATCCAACTATATACTTTTCGCCAATATCAAATCCCTTATATTTTATATTTACATCAGCCATTCTTCTAATATTTCTATCTAGTAGTGCACAGACTTCAATACTTTTTGGATACCTAGCTTTTAAGTTCCTAAGAAGATAGCTAATTGTTAAACCAGTGTCTATTATATCTTCAGTTACTAATACATGCTTGTTTTCTATTACTTCCTCAAGATCTTTTGTTATTCTAACTACTCCGCCACTCGTATCTGAAATCCCATAAGTAGAAATTCCCATAAAATCAATACTTAATGGCGCATTAATTGACCTCACAAGATCTGTAAGAAAAAATATTCCGCCCCGCAGTATACTAATTACAAGCAAATCCCTATCTTTGTAATCATTGGTAATTTGTTCCCCTAATTCCCTTATTTTTCCTTGAATTTGTGAACTAGAAAAAACAATTTCTCCAATGACATTTATTTCCTCATATTCTTTTTTTAAATCTTTAAGTTCCAATTTATTAATAAATTACCCTATCAATGCTTTGAACCATAGACAGCCAGGTTATACCCCTGTTAAATAGTATATCACTGCCTTCCAGATCTTTAAATTCAAATGGGTCTGATATGTTGTTTCTGCTCCATGTTCCTTCAATAACTTCTCCATCCATAAAAAACATTGCCTTACCGCTATTTGTAGTCCTCACTATCATATGTCCAGCCGCATCACCTGAATTGACAATATCAGTTACCATAACCACTATATTATTTGCCGTAAGCTGTTCTCCACTTTCTCTATCCTCATGCGCTACGCTGCCCAGATATCTTAAATAATTATTTTCTTCCTTTACATATTCATAATCAACTTTATAATTTTCATAAGAAAAATCTACCGTTATATTTTCAATAGTTCCCCTTTCTGAATTCGAGGCATCAATTTTAAATTTAAAAGGAGATTGGCCGCCTTCCAAATCAAAACCTAATCTTTCTGCATCTTCTTTTAAGTCTAATGTAGACATATAACCATTATGGGGCGCTTCCCTGCTGGAATCCCTCCAATGGGACGCCTGGGCAGTAACTGAACTATTGCCGCTTTGATCACCTAAAACACTTAATAGGTCCATATTCATATTTTCAACTATTTTATAGGCTTCAGGATATGTCCCCCAAAAACAATAAATTGGATCAAAGCCCCTAGCAATTTCTGCATAATATTGCCTAGCGCTCCTTATAGGCCCTATAACCTCGGCATCATTTGATGAGTATATAGCCACAAATCTGGTTACCCCACCTTCATCTACTACTTCAAATACAACATCTGCTAAGTTAAGCCCAGATTGCGGCCTTGATTGCGGGCTATTTTCAACCATAATAGCAAAAGGCCTGCTATTATTTATCTTATCTGAAATTTGAAAACCTGATAAAATATTTATGTCTCCAGTAATTTCTTTTTTACTTATTTCAGTTTCTTCTTCTTCTGCATCTGTCTCTTCTTCTGCTTGCTCCCCAGCAGATTCATCAACACTTTCTTCAGCTTCAGGCTGGACTGATTCTGGCTCATTTGTTATTTCTGCTTCCTGGCTTGAGCAACTGCTTATTAAAAGGGAAAAAGAAATAATAATTGCTATTGTAACTATAATTATAATTTTTGTAATATTCCTATTTTTATGAGACAATTTTTACTACCTCCATTTT
>JAGYOJ010000150.1 GCA_018399435.1 Actinomycetota bacterium
GCCTTAAAATTGGTTAAGATTCTAACTGATTTATTTTGGGATAAAGAAAACGGGGGCTTTTTCTATACTTCCAAAAATAAAGAAACCATAATTTACCGGCAAAAAGAAAGCAATGATGGGGCGGTTCCCTCTGGCAATTCTATAATTTTATTAAGTTTAGCAAAGCTTGCAAAATTAACTAATAATCCAGATTTTATGGGAATGGCAGAAAAAATGATTTTAGCTTTTTCAAAGTATATAAAACAGTCCTTAAATTCACATAATTTTATGTTGATGACTATAGTGCTTTTAAAAAATGAATCATATGAAATTATAATTTGTGGTGATAAATATTCGAATGAAACCGAAAAGATGATACATTCCTTAAATAAAATATATGCTCCAAACAAAATTATAATTTTAAAGCCTACAGACCAGGATAATACTGAATTAGATAAAATTACAGGTTTTACAAAAAATTATACTAGTTTTGAAAATAAGCCCACCGCTTATGTATGTAAAAACTTTGAATGTAAAACGCCAACTACAGATATTGATAAAATGATTGAGATGATAAAATAAAAAGAACCCCAAGTTATCCTTCGCCTTAGTTTTACCCTTAGGCTA
This sequence comes from Actinomycetota bacterium, assembly GCA_018399435.1. GTDB lineage: Bacteria > Actinomycetota > Humimicrobiia > Humimicrobiales > Humimicrobiaceae > M55B165. Next base: position 607 of record JAGYOJ010000150.1, read on the forward strand.
CTAAACATCTTGGGGCCTTCCTTGAGACTTTTCTTAGGATCTAATCAGGATGTAAACTTACAAATTATATCTTTTCAGACATAAAATTCAGTTTCTCCCGAGCGTTACCTCCTGCCTCAAGGTATTATTAAACTATCAAATTGGTATATAAATGTCAATATTAATTACTATTTTCGCTTATATGGTGTTTATTTTTTTAATTTGAATAAGTATAATAAATCTTTACTTGTAAATTATTAATAGAATTTAAAATGAAAGATATTAAAAAAATTACAGTTATAGGTTTAGGGCTTATTGGAGGCTCTCTAGCATTATCTTTAAAGAATTTAAGTAAAGATTTTATTATTTCAGGCTATGATGCTAATTTAGATTCTTTAAATATTGCAAGATACAGGAAAATTATTGATGAAATTGCCAGTGATTACAAGAGTGCGGTAAAGGATTCAGATTTAATAATAATAGCAACTCCAGTAAGCGAAATAGTTAAAGTTGTAAATAAGATAAAAAATAATTTGAAAAAAGGGGCAATAGTAACTGATGTTGGAAGCGCTAAGGAAAAGATAGTTAAGCAAATTAACAATATTTTACCAGATAATGTTATATTTATTGGCGGGCATCCAATGGCTGGTTCAGAAAATGAAGGCGTGCTTAGCGCAACCCCTGATTTGTTCAGGAATGCATTCTATATTTTAACGCCTACCAGCAATACGGTAACCAGGCCCCTTATGGCTTTGCATTCATTATTTACAAAGATGGGCTCCAAAGTTATAACTATTTCCCCTAAAGAGCATGATAAAATAGTTGCATTAATTAGCCATCTACCCCATGTTTTATCAACAAATTTGGTAGATCTAATTGATAAAGAGCAGAATGAAATTAAAAACCTTTTTAAGCTATGTGCAGGCGGGTTTAGGGACATGACAAGAATTGCCGCTTCAAATCCAAAAATGTGGCTAGATATCAGCATGGAAAATAAAAAAGAAATAATTGAAGTATTAGAAGAATATATGGATTATTTAAACAAGTTCAAAGAAAGCCTTAAAAATGATGATTCAGAATATATAAAAAAGCATTACTTAAAGGCAAAAGAGGCAAGAATGAATTTGCCAAAATATGTGGACAAGGATATTTCTAAACTATTTGAAATAAGGATAGCCATTCCTGACAAACCAGGAGTTTTAAGTGATATAACTTTAGCTATAAGCTCAAGCGGTATAAATATTGAAGATATTTCCATATTCCATTCTACAGAATATAGCGGAGGTGGAATATTAAAGATACTTGTACAGGGCGAAAATGCTGGCAGTCTTGCAAAAGAAGCAGTAGAAAAAATTGGCTATGAGGCAAGAGCCAAAAAAGTAATAGGTTAAGATATGGAAATCAGGAGCAATAAAAGCATAAATGGCATAATCAATATACCGGGGGATAAATCCATATCCCATAGAAGTGCTATTATATCTTCAATTTCAAATAGAAAAGTTGAAATAACTAATTTTTTACACTCACAGGATTGCTTGAATACATTAGATGTTTTAAAAAAATTAGGGATAATAATAGAAGATAGAAACCAAAAAATAATTGTACATGGTAAAACAATAGATGAATTTAGAGAGCCAAATACTATATTAGATGTTGGAAACTCCGGCACTACTATAAGGCTTATTGCAGGCTTGTTATCAGGAACTGATTTCATGTCTGTTTTATGTGGGGATAAATCCATAAATAGCAGGCCCATGGGAAGAATTATAGATCCTCTTTTAGAAATGGGGGCAAAAATTTATGGCAGGGACCATAACACGAAAGCGCCTTTAGTAATTTTTGGGCAAAAAAACTTAAAAGGCAAAATTTTTGATATAAATATTTCCAGCGCACAAGTTAAATCCTGTATAAGCCTGGCCGCATTACATGCAGATGGAATAACAGAAATAATCCAGCCCCATAAATCCAGGGATCATACCGAAAGGATGTTAGAATATTTTGGCGCAAACATTGCCTATGATGGAAAATATACAAAAATTATTCCTGGAAACAAATTAACAGGGAGAGACTTATTTGTGCCAGCAGACATATCTTCGGCAATTTTCTTTATTGTCGCAAGTTTAATTTTGGAAAATTCACATGTAATTTTAAATAATGTTGGAATAAATAAAACCAGGTCCCTTATATTAGATATCCTTATACAGATGGGGGCAAACTTAAGCATAAAAAATAAGAGGGTAAAAAATAATGAAGAAATTGCTGATATTGAAAGCTCTACCAGCAATTTAGAACCTATTGAAATTAATGAGGATATTATACCAAACATAATAGACGAAATCCCTATTCTTTGTGTGGCGGCGGCAAAAGCAAATGGCGTAACTATCATAAAGGGGGCAAGGGAGCTAAGGTATAAAGAAAGTGATAGAATAAGGGCAATTTACACTCAATTTAATAAATTGGGTATAAAAATTAAGGAAAAAATTGACGGCTTACAGATTCAAGGCAATAAAGACTTAAAAGTTAAATCTGCAGCTGTTGATAGTTTTGGTGACCATAGGATGGTTATGGCTTTAACAATATTAGGATTATTAGCAAAGGATAAGATTAATATTATTAATTCAGATTGTGTTAAAACATCTTTTCCTGATTTTTATGAAATACTAGAAAGGCATTTATCATAAATGGGTAAGAAAGAAAATATTATAACAATTGATGGTCCGGCTGGTAGCGGTAAAAGCACAATTGCAAAAATTTTAGCCAGGGAATTAAATATGAGATATGTTGATACTGGGGCAATGTATAGGGCAGTTACCTTAATTGCAATTGAAAATAATATAGATTTAGAAAATGAAGAAGAAATATTAAAAAGAATAAGGGATATTAATATTGAATTGGATAATACAGCTTCTGATGAAAATAAATATACTAAAATAAGATTAAATGGCAGGGATGTAACAGATAAAATAAGAAGCAAGGAAGTTGGCGGAGCAGTTTCAGTTGTTTCAAAATTATCAAAAATTAGGAAATATCTAGTTAGGCTTCAAAGAAAAATTGCTAATGAAGGCAATGCTGTATTAGAAGGAAGGGATACCGGAAGCGTGGTTTGCCCAAATGCTGTATTGAAAATATTTTTAACTGCTTCCATAAAAGAGAGGATAAAAAGGAGAAGCCTGCAGGTAGAAAGAAAAGGGCAGAGGCTAAGCGAAAAAATTATTAAAGAAGAGATTATTAGCAGGGATAAAATTGACAGCGGAAGAAAAGACAGCCCACTTGTAATTCCTGAAGAAGGAATAGAAATAGATACTACAAAAATGAGCATAGATCAAGTTGTTGGTAAAATTAAAAATATATATTTAAAAAGAATAAATGATAAAAACAAAGCATAATAAAATTTATAAAGTAT
>JAGYOJ010000151.1 GCA_018399435.1 Actinomycetota bacterium
AACGCTAGGAAAAGTCCTAAGAAAATAGTATATTGCACTGCTTTATTTTCTTTTATAACCAAAAAAATACCATAGGCTGCTGGAATTGCCAGCATATTCTAAAATCCCCTATTTCTTGTAACTAGGAAATATAAAACTTCCAAAATACCACATAAGAAAAGCAAATAAAATAAAAATTATATAGACATATAATTAAAACATAGTATAATTATAACTATGTCATACATAATAGAACAGAAAGTTGGAAAACATACCTACCTATATGAAGCAGAAAGTTACTGGGACAGGGTTAAGGGTGGGCCGAGGCAAAAAAGAAAATATTTAGGAAAAAAAGATCCCAATACAGGCAAAATAATTAAAACCAGCAAAGGGTATGCCTCTTATGATTATGGTGGCGTATACTTTTTAGATAAAATTGCAAAAAAAATAGGACTGGAAAGAATAGTCAAAAAATACTTTCCCCAACTCTGCCAGCAAATATTAGTCCTTACCTATTTTTTAATACTGGAGGCAAAACCCCTTTATCTAGCAGGACCGTGGCTTGAGGCTACATACTTTAAGTCAAAGCCAAATCTCTCCTCCCAAAGGATAAGCGATATAACTAAAAAGCTGGGAGAAGATGAAGGGGCCCGAATGACATTCTTAAAAGCATGGGCAAAAAAACACAAAGATACAAACTTTATCATCTTTGATATAACATCAATATCCTCATATTCTAAAAAACTGAACCTGGTAGAGTGGGGTTATAACAGAGACAGGGAATCCCTTGCCCAGATAAACTTTGGGCTGGTATATGGAGAACCTTCAAGGCTTCCCCTTATCTATACCAGGTATCCTGGATCAATCCCAGATGTTACAACGCTTAAAAACCTTATCTCCCACCTTGAGTGGGTAGGGTTTAAAAATTGCCTTTTTGTGCTGGATAAGGGCTTCTATAGCCGGCATAACTTAGACAGATTTGAGGATATGGCAATAGTTATCCCTATCCCTTACAGCAGAAAAGCGGCAAAGGAGTTTTTATCCCGGCACAGGGAAAGCCTGGGCTTAAGCCAAAATGCATTTCTCCTGGAGGGCAGGGTGCTCTACTGCATAAGAGATAGCGTAAATATTGGAGATAAAAACTATTACGGTTATCTCTACCTTGATGAGAGGCGAAGAGCAGAAGAGAGGGATATCTTTTTAAAAAAGGTATTTGAAGTGGAAAAGAGTGTTAAAAGCTTAGAGCCTACAGAAAAAGATAAGGTTGTAGAATTCTTAGAAGATAACGTAGATGGATGGAAAAATATATTTGAAATTATTGGCAGGGATAGGCCAAGCCTTAAAAGAAAAAATAAGGCTATAGAAAAAAGCCTTTTTAGGATGGGTACCACCATTCTTATATCCAATAAAAAGATGGCCCCCCAATATGCCCTTTCTTTGTACCGGAGAAAGGATAGGGTGGAGAAGTTTTTTGACAGCTTAAAAAATGAAATGAATATAAAAAGGTTAAGGGCATCAAACCCGGCTGCACTTGAAGGAAGGCTTTTTCTTTATTTTATTGCTCTTATTTTATATGCACATATGGCTAAGGTGCAAAGCAAGGAAGGGATAACAAAAGACTTAAGCATCCAAGAGATTGCCTATAGCTTAAAGAAGATAAAACTTATACAACTGGGGGAGAAAAAAACAGTAATAACTGAAGTATCTAAAAAGCAAAGGGATCTTTTTAAAAATTTCGGCATAGATACTCCATAGAAAAACCTAGTTATAACAATTACGGGATTTTAGATTATAACAATCAATTCCAGCGTTTCCTGATGCAGGTTCCCTACATTCATCTTTGTTCTAAATGGTATTTTTAATACGGTTCCGGCATCATATTCATGAATTTCCTGATCATCAAGCCCAATGGATAACTTCCCTCTTATAACAGTCATATAAAGGTTTGAATTTGAAAAATGTTCGGGAAGTCCCTCATTCTTGTTAAATACCATGTGAAGATAATGAACATTCTCGTCAAATATGACCTTCTCTACAGCCTTTTTGTTTCCTTTGGCTAATTTGAATATCTTTTCAATCATCTTGCTTTCTCCTTATAAAACATCCCTTAAATTTTGTTTAATACTACATTGTAAACTATCTGAATTAATAAATATGTTACCTATGTTACGGATAACAAAAGTTGTGCAAGTTTTATATAATTTTTTACTTATTAAAGAAATTGAAGAAACTATAAAAATCCAAAAAGAAATAGATGAACTATATCCAGAAGTAGAAAAAAATATTATTAAATTTAATTAGGCTATGGTAACACCTGTTCTTGCAAGTATATTTATAACCTCAATTTTAATCACAAAAGCTTAAGGGCAGGCTTCCGCAACTGATATCAGTCCCACTTCTTTTTTAATAAAACATCTCCGACAGCATCCATGAGCCTGGGATCAACATCCAGATTTCCAGTAAAATCCATATTTATTCTCTGTTTATCCTTTATAAATTCAGCAGCTTTGACAATAAAATTTACACATGGATTAATTGGCACTTTATCAGTATCAATATTAATATCAAATGCTCTTTCCCTATTGCCATATCTTTGCAAGAAGGGCTCAATAAAAGCCCTCCTGGTATTATCACTTGATTCTATGATATCTTCTGCTTCCTTTTTGTCTTTAATACTGTCACGCTCCATTATCCTATTTACACGGATATCAAAAGGGGCCCATAAACGCACATTTAACACATCGGAATAATTTGGAAACATTGCAAAACTTCCACGGCCTAGAATTACTACATCTCCATACTTTGCTACAGCCTGAGTAACCTGTTCAAGAAAATTCATAATATCATTATGCCTCTTATCAAAACGGTCCCAAAACCCAGGAATTGATTCATAGGCTTCAGGAAAATCTTGAAATCCATATTCTAGAAATATTTTCTGAATTGTTCTCTTGTCTACGAAAAAGTAATCAAGTTTTTCTGCTACCTTTTTGCCAATTTCTCTGCCACCGCTGCCTTTCAGCCTTGAAATGGTTATTGCACTCATTTTTTTCCCCTTCCATTATTTTTTTATTTTCTATTTTTATATTAACACCTTTATAGACTGAAGGCGTGTTACTATCTTTTAGGACCTATTGTTTTATTTGTAGGGCTAAATAATATTAAAGAATTGAAAAAATAAGGCATCATTTCTTAAAAAATTTAAGGCAAACATTTCATCTTTAATATGCCAAGCCTTTAGCCGGTAGCATATCCCAGCTTGCTATTACTTATTAAAATCTAATAACTGAAATATAAATACCGGCAATTAGTAATCCAATTTTTAAGCTATCTAGACAATTATTGTTTATTAAATTTTGTTACTAAAATCTTCTAGCCTGTCCATTCCTTCTTCTATTTTCTCCATAGGGGTTGCATAACTTATTCTAATAGATTCATCATCTCCAAAAGCTCCTCCAGGCACAACTGCAACATGGCCCTCCTCCAGAAGTTTATCGGCAAAATCAAATGAATTCTTTATGCTTTCATTAAATAATTTTGAAACATTAGGAAAAACATAAAAAGCTCCAGGAGGCAATATGCACTCTATACCTTCCATTGAAGAAACCCTTTTGTAAACATAATCTCTTCTTTTTTCATATTCTTGCCTCATTTCTTCAACAGATTCCTGGTCCCCTGTAAGGGCTTCTACGGCTGCCCATTGCGAAATTGAGCAAGGATTAGATGTTGATTGGTCATGGACTTTTTTCATTTGCTTTATTATGCTGCTATCAGCTCCGCAATATCCTATTCTCCATCCTGTCATTGCATAAGTTTTTGAAACTGCATTTAAGGTAATGGTTTTTTCCCATAATTCTTTGCTAAATGAAGCTATGCTGTAATGTTTTGCATCTCCATATAAAAAGTTTTCATATACTTCATCTGCAATAATATATATATTATTTTTAAGGCAAAGATTTGCAATTTCTTCTAGCTCTTCTTTTGAATATACAG
>JAGYOJ010000152.1 GCA_018399435.1 Actinomycetota bacterium
TTTTTAGGATTTTCACCTTCATGGAGCCTTCTAATTATTTTCTTTATCTTATCTTTTTTATTTAACATTTATTCCCCTCTCCTATAATTGTTTTATAAAATTTATGTAATAATTTCTTGCCTTTGAGAATAATTTCGGCTTTTCTTCCTGAAGCATGTTAAAAATCTTTTCATCTATAAGTTTTTTTCCATTTATGCTTTTCTTAAAAGCCTCAATGAAAAAATCAATAACTTCCTTATCTTTTTTATCAATAGAGCCTATAAGCTGTCTAAAATCTTTATTTTTCTTTTCTATTCTAGCCTTATGCTCTTTTATCTCTTTATAATCGCCATGGTCCAAACAATGCCCACACCAGCCAAGGCAATTTTTAGAACTCCCTGAAAATATCAGCTCTCCATCCCTGTACTCAATTACTTCAGGGTCTATCCTGAAAACACTTGCATGGCATTTCTTGCATTTTACTTTTCTTTCATCTGAAAAAAATTCAATTTCATGGCCACATTTAGGGCATGGTATTACATGTGTATTAAAATCTTTTAAATATCCGATGTCCTGTCCCGGACAGCCAGAAGCAAATTTTGGCATAATAATCACCTTCCTTCAATTATGGATTGAAGGCTAATTTTCCCAAATTCTCTTTTAACCATCTCGCCTATATGATCCAGTTTTTCTTTTAAAACACAATCTTTGGTATTTGGGCATATCTTTTTCTTAAAAATGCATTTATTAAAATCAAATTTATCCTGAAAAATTTCAAACAAATCAAGCAAATATATATCATTTGGGGATTTGTTTAATTTAAAGCCCCCAAACTTTCCTTTAAAGGATTCAAGCAATCCTTCACGGCCCAATGTCTGCAATATCTTTCTGAGAAAAGGCCTGGGAATTTTTGTTTCTTTTACTAACTTTGTAACACTAATCTTGTCACTATTGTTTTTAGCAATATAGGCTAATGCCCTTATGGAATAATCAATATCCCTGGTTATTAATTTCATAATAATTAAATGATACTAAATTTGTATCATTATAGCAAATGGTTAAAAATAATTTAATATATGGATTATTTTTTAAATTATATTTACCACTTTACGCCGCAAGAAGGCCACTTTTTTCTGCAGTCAAGTAAATATTTAGAATTTATTATCTTCTCGCCTACAATATTAAATTTATTATCCAGCAACTTAAGTATATCCTCTTTTTTTTGGAAAGCTTCCAATTTTTTATTACTGCCTTCAATTATTATTTCCTTGCTGCTATCTACAAAAAATGCTCCTAATATTGTACCGCTAACCTTTAAGGCCCTATGTATTTGGGCCATAGCCTCTTTTTTATTTTCTATCCTGCTAAAGCCTAAAATGCTTACAACAACTCCGGCTACACTTTCAGCAATAGGCAATTTATCAAATTCAGAACGGAGAAAATAAATATTGGAAAGACCCAGCTCTTCTGCTTTCTTGCTCTGTTTTTTTAAAAAATCAAGGTTTTTATCTACTACCAATATAGTTGTATCCTTTATTTTCCTATATTTTTCAAGAGAAAAAAAGGTCCTATCAGCTGGGATTTCAACCAAGGTATCTATAAATTTATTTGGCAGTTTAAAATCATTTTCTATATCTTTAATATGGCTTTTAATGCCATCATTATATTCATTATAGCCAATTCCGTCACTTTCGCTTTCCCCACAAAAGTCAATTATGTTTCCTTCCACCATATATTTTATATCTTCATCCTTTACCTTAAAGAAACTACCAGAATCATCAAGTTGAAGCTTCTTTTCTGTTTGTGGACAAATCAACTTTCTTTCCAGCTGTTTTAACATAAACTCTCACCCCTGCTGCAGCCCAAAGATTGCTTTATAAATTTTTTTATCCAACATCAAATCAAGCCCTTCCTTAAAATCTGCTAAATCAAGGGTTTCGGTTATTAATGGGCCTACCTTAACCTCACCTTTTACTATTAAATCATATGCTTTTTTTAAAGATTCAGGTGTGCCTGAATAATGGCTTTTTATGGTTAATTCCCTTTTATATACTCTTTCAAAATCTATTGAAAAAGGCTGCCTTTTATTTGCCATTCCAAATATATTTATAACTCCCCCGTCTCTTGAATAATTTACTGCATTATTTAAGGTAATATTATTGGTAACTGTAAGTATTGTCTGGTCTGCTCCAATATCTGTAATTTTTCTTACTTCCTTTACCAGATCAACATCTTTAGGGTTTATTATATAATCAGCCCCAAAGTCTTTCGCCAGGCTGAGCCTTCTGCTATCCAAGTCTATTGCAATTGCATTTGCCCCGCCAAGATTAATTAGTTGTATAAAAAGAAGGCCTATAGCCCCTACTCCAACTACAGTAAAATAATCGCCTTTAAGGCAGCCTATCCTATCCATAGCCCTTACACAGCAGCTTAAGGGCTCAATAAAAATTGCCTCCTTTAAATCCTGGCTTTCAGGCAACTTATGTACAGTTTTTTCTATATGCTCTTTTGAAAGCCTTATGTATTGGGCAAATGATCCCGGATAAATATTTGTCTCTTTAAAATGCCTGCACATGCTATGGTTTCCATGCAGGCAATAATGGCACTCATAGCATGGTATATGATGCGCTGCAACTACAGTATCTCCGATATCAAAACTTTTAATATTATCGCCTTTTTCAAAAACTTTTCCTACAAATTCGTGCCCATAAACTCTAGGCTTTTTGTCTTTAGGGTCAAATATTTTTATAACATCTGAGCCGCAAAGCCCAGTGTATGACATTTTAACCAGCATCTGGTCGCTAGTGATTTTTGGTTTAGGCATCTCTTCTAATCTAAAGTCATCTTCGCTGTAACAAAATAATGCTTTCATAATTCTATGTAGTTATATTGTATTTAATTCCCTTCTTTTGGTCCACCAAGTTAAGCGCATCTACCAAATTTTCAAGCGGCATATCTTTTGTTATAAACTTTGAAGCGTCAATAAGCTTCTTGGATATAAGGTTAAATGCTTTTTTAACATAATAAGGGGTGTGGTGGTAAACTCCCTTTATGGTCAGTTCTGAATAATGCAAGAGTTTTGTATCAATATTTATTGAAGTCCCTGAAGGGCAGCCCCCAAATAAATTTACAAGGCCGCCTTTTCTTGCCATAAGCACTGTCATCTCCCAGACCTTTGGATTTCCGGTTGCCTCTATTGCAATATCTGCACCCTTCCCTTCAACGGTAAGCTTTTTTACAGCTTCAACCTGGTTATCTACTTTTGTTGCATTAATAGTATAATCAGCCCCAAATTCTTTAGCAATCTGCAATCTTTCATCTGAGAGGTCTGTAGATATTACTCTGGCACCATTTAATTTTAAAAGGGCTAAAAACATTAATCCTATAGGCCCTGCCCCATTAACTACTACAGTATCCCCTACTTTAACATTAGATTCCTCCAGCCCGTGGACCACACAAGCCAAAGGTTCTGTAAGGGCTGCCTCCTTATAGCTGACACTGTCAGGAATTTTTAAAGTATTAATTTTTAAGATATTTTTTGGAATCCTTATATATTCTGCATATGCCCCATTATTATAAACTAGGTTTTCACACATGGAATACTTTTCCAGTTTGCAGTAATAACAATTAAAACAAGGCACAGAATTCATAGCCAGGACCCTGTCTCCAATTTTGAAGCTTTCAACCCCTTCACCTAATTTAACAATATCGCCGGCCCATTCATGGCCAAACACTGACCCCTCCTTTATCATGGTTGGGTGGCCTCTTTTATATGTTTTTAGATCAGACCCACAGGTAAGGGCGCTTTTTATCTTTACCAGAGCCTCGCCTTTCCCTACTTGAGGTATATCAATTTCTTCAAATCTAACATCAAGCGGTTTATAAAATAGTTGGGCTTTCATTTTATTATTCTTAGCCATAAATGCCTTTCCCTAATATTATAAAAAGATTTTTTCATTAATTAAGTATTTCACCATCTTTTACAAAAAA
>JAGYOJ010000153.1 GCA_018399435.1 Actinomycetota bacterium
TGATATAATAATTACAGCAATTAGCATTAGCGGGGCTACTATATATTTAAAACTTTTTTTCTTGCCTTCTTTTATCCCAATAGCTATTTCTGCTAAAGACGCATTAATAAAAATTAAGATAAAAGAAACCCCATATATTCCAGTAATTTTTGTTAATTGCATTATAGGCAAATAATTATACTGGCTATACCCTAAAACTCCCCAGGGGAAAGCCATAAAAGTCCTATGCCTGAAAAACTCAATTGCAAGCCAAATAAAAGATATTAGTATTATCCTTAGGAAAGGCCATGAAATTTTTTTAAATATGAAATAGATAGCTATGCCAGCAATTAAAGAAAATATTATAAGATATCCAATAATGGGAATCCAAAGGCCGAAAGTATAGACTGTAAACCAATAAGTTATAGCAGAGAAAAATATCAATCCAAATAAAAAACTAAAAAGCAAGCATTGTCTTACATTATTACAATAATAAATTACTGCCAGGAAAGGAATAAAGCTTATCCAGCAAAGAAAGCCAAGCTCATAAAAACTTAGAGACAATAAAACCGCCGAAATTATTGTTAGTATAAATTTTTTGTATAATTTCATCTTTGAAATATAAATTTTACTGCATTTCTAATAGTAAGCCGGTTAAATAAAATGAATGTAAAATGGTCACAGGGATACCAAATAACTTTTGGATAATCCCATTTTTTTCTAAATTTCTGGACATCCTTTATTGGGGCCCGGTAGTCCAAAATGCCCTGGATAAATAAGATATTATTCTTGCCTAATAAAGGCTCAAAACTTATAGGGCTAATAAGATCCAGGCAATTTTCTATTAAAAACAGATTAAGCCTGTTTTGTTTTGTATCTTCATAATTTCTAGTGTCTATCCTAAAGCTTTTTTTTAGGTGCCCGAGCAATGGACCCAGATCCCCTAATGAAGCCATGGAGATAATATAGTCTATATGCTTCTCAAGACAGGCAAGCAAGCTACAGCAATAACCGCCAAAACTAAAACCAAGGCACCCCACTCTTTTATATCCTATTTCTTTTAGATATTTTATAAGCAGCCTGAGTTCTATTACTGATTGCCTGTATATTTCAAATATGTGGGAGAGTTGGAGATTATTTATTATTTTATTATCATCAGTTGAGCGTTCAAAATGGAATGGCAATACATAAACCAGGCTATCAATTTCCTTTCTGGAAAATCTAGCAGCCAGCTGATTATATATTTTTTTGTTTTTCCCATTATATCCATGTATTAATATCAAGCAATTTTCAGACTTCTTATTGTTTTTAGAATATAACTTAAAAAATGCCCTTTTATTATCTTGCTTATATGCATCTTTTAAAAAATTAAAACATGGATTATATTCCAAATTTAAGCTGATCCAATTAATTTTACCATCTACATATTGGCTTTTTTTATTAGGAGCAATACTGTCAAAGCTATAAAATTTTTTAGGGCTATTAAGTAAATCCATCCCGGGATATAATTTTTTTAACTCCATTTAAAAACCTTGCCATATTTTGATAGCTTTTGCCTTAGCCAAATTAGGAATTGCTCAGGCTCCATAAACCCAAATTTCGCCCTGGAAGCAACTTCTTTGTCAGTTATATCATTTCCTACATGAATTACTTTTTCATATCTATTTTTTAAATTATAAATATCTCCCTTAAAAAATACAAAATCTGGAGTAATTCCTTCCTGCTTCCAATCCTTGTATTGCTCTTCTGCTAATTGCCCGCCAGCAGCTCCTGTATCATAGCCAATTTTTTTTAAGCTAATTAAATGGCATTTTTTTATTGGGCCTTTTGGGTTGCCCCAATAAAGAGTCCCATCCCTGTCAAAACAAAAAGCTTTTTTACCGCCCATATTATTTAAAAATCTTTTTTTATTATATTCCTAATCCCTGGCTGTTTAATTTTTTTATTTTTAAAAATATATATAAAATGGGGAATTAAGATCACAAATGGCGAAAGTATTAATAATATTAATAGTAGATTAGGATTTTTTATGAAAATAAAAGGGATAATCAACAAAAATGCAACTCCTGCTGTTAATAAATCAACAATAAGTGGTTCATCTTCCCCAGGGTATTTTCTTGCTAGCCGTAGCATAAAATTTATAATAAAAGTAAAACCAATTAATGCTAACTTTACCCATACCCAAATTGGGCAAAGCAATAAAAACACTTCTATAAATATTATAATTACCAGCCACTGGAGAATATGGTCTCTTTGATTAGGTTTCATATCAGAATAAATTAAAAAATATATTTGTTTTATTGTACTATAAAATTACTTAATTTTTTAAAAGTATTAGGCACACAATATTATAGATTCTACCAAGATAAGCTTTTTTTGCTTTAAGAATATTTCTTATCGCTGATTTCTTGAACTTTGTCTTTTATAAACATCGTGGCCTTACAGTCATCTTCATTATAGGCTAATATTCTTTTTATAATATCTGGATCCCTGGTTTTAATATATTTGTTATACCATTGTATGGAAAGTGCTCCTGATGGTGTTTTATCCCTCCAGCTAAATCCAATATAAGTGGCTATATCTTTAAGCGAATAACTCCATAAAGGCCAATCAGTGTATTTATAAATTACATCCTGGTAAAGGTCGACAACATTTTTGTTATTAAAAAAATTATCCAGCTCTTCTTCTGTGATAGGGCCATCATATTTCTCAAGTAATTTTTTAAAAGCAGTTTTTTCATGCGGGCTGTAATAATAAAGGGAAAAATTATCTTCAGGCAATGATTTAATGTAGGACCAAAACTCTTCCCAAATCCTTTTTTCTTCCCCGGGAGTACTATCTTCTGCCAAAAAATATACATATTTTGGCTGGCCATCTTTTCGCCTTTCAAATATTCCATGCAGGTATATAAAATCCTGCGTGGGGTCATCCTCTATGTCAAAGAACAATTCAATCCTAGTTTTTGGAAAATCTGCCTTGGAATATATGTCTGGCTTTCCATCTTTAATAATATTTGCCCTACAAATGATCTTTTCAATAGTTTTTTTGCCCATGCCTTTAAGAATAGATTTATCCTTCTTTTTTTTATCTAATATTTTACTGATATCACATCCCCTTATATCCCCAACCCTCTTTATTTTAAGATCCTTGTTTATAATATCCCTTTTGGCCCTGCCTAAATAAAAAATATTTGAAAGGTCATCTTCTTTTTCACACCAGCCCCTGCAACTGTAATACCATGGACATAACCTGCAAGACCCGCCTAATGCAGGCTTATTTTTCTTCTTGTTAGAAATAAGGCTTCTTACCTCAGATAAAACTTTCCTATATTCATCCAGCCAGGTGGATGGATTTCTTCTGCCCTGTGGATTGCTTAAAATATATTCTATTTCTTTTCCATTAATATCAATTATTATTCCATTATTATCTTTTTTAAAACCATGTTTTTTTAAAAGCTCTGAATACATGCAAAGCTGTATTGCATAATGCTTTTTTAGCTTGCCTTCCTTATCTTCACCAACATTTTCATATCCGCTTCCCGATTTAATATCCATAGGCATGTAAGTCCCATCAGGCATTTTTTTTAAAATATCTGGGATGCCTAATAAGTCTTGATGGATTAGTAACCCCTGATATATTAATGGTGTTCCTTTTCTTAACTCTTTAATTGTTTTATTATAACGGCTAGCTATGGACCCTTTGTTTAAATCAACATAACTTCCCAATGCTTCTATTACTTCTTTTTCATGCAATATACCCTTTTCCCATAAAAGCTCTACAAATGGGTTTGGCTCCATTTTCTCTTCCTGGGGGCCATATTGGTCTCTCCATACTTTATGGGGACATTGCATGTAATCATATAATCTGGATGCTGTTATATACATACTATACTGAATTTTAATTATTTATAATTAAATATAATCAATTGTAAGCTTTATGTCACCAGTTTAATAATATACGCCATCCCATTAGCCGTTAAAATT
>JAGYOJ010000154.1 GCA_018399435.1 Actinomycetota bacterium
ATATTGAGGTTGAGGTATATGAGGGCAAGGCATAGAAAAAATAGATATAACAAATTTATTACAATTCATGATGCAATTCCAGGAAAAAAATACAGAATTTGCAGTATAAATGCTGGAGGAAAACTAAATTCACATCTATGTTCTATGGGAATTTTACCTCATGAAACTATTACGGTATCTAGTAAATCATATGGAGGGCCAATGGCAATTTTCATAAAAGGTTCAAGGATAGCGCTAGGAAAAGGAATAGCCAATAAGATAATTATCAGGGAGGTTAATAATGGCAAATGATATTACAATAGCTCTAGCTGGGAATCCAAATTCAGGGAAAACCACTATTTTTAATAATCTAACTGGGGCAAAGCAGCATGTAGGAAATTACCCGGGTGTAACTGTAGAAAAAAAGACAGGAGAAAAAAATTATAAGGGATACAAAATAAATATAGTAGACCTACCCGGTACATATAGCCTCACAGCTTCATCTATTGATGAAGTGGTTGCAAGAAATTTTATAATAGACGAAAAGCCTGATGTAGCGGTTGATATTATTGACGCCTCAAATTTGGAAAGAAATCTATATCTTGCAGTACAGCTAATAGAGCTGGGTGTACCTTTAGTACTGGCTTTTAATATGTCTGACATGGCGAAAGCAAAAGGTTCAAAGATTGACATAGAACTCTTGTCTAAGCTTTTAGGCTCTCCGATTGTAGAGACGGTTGGTTATAAAAATAAGGGTACAGATGAACTTCTGGAAACTATATTAAAAGTTGCTAGCAAGAAGGATAAATCAGCTATCGATATAAAATATGGAGAAGAAATTGAAAATGAGTTAGAAAAGATTTCTAAGCTCATTGAAAGTAAATATATACTTCCTGAAAAGTTCAGCTCTAAATGGGTTGCCCTAAAAATGCTTGAAGACGACAGTGAAGTAATAAGAAAGGTTAAAGGAGAAGCAAGGGATGCATATGTTGAAATTAAAGAACAAGTTAGCAAGTCAAGAAAACATTTAAAAAACATACTCCGCGATGACCCTGAAATAGCTATTGCAGATGCAAGGTATGGATTTATCAGTGGCGCTTTAGCTGAAGCATATGAAGAAACCGAGCAGGACAAGATAACAACCACCGAAAAGATTGATAAGGTATTAACTAATAGGATATTAGGGCTTCCAATATTTGGCCTTCTTATGTGGCTTGTATTCCAATTTGTTTTTAAAGTAGGCGCATATCCTATGGATTGGATTGACATGGGATTTTCAAAGCTAGGAGAACTTTTTTCAACTGCTTTACCTGAAGGCCTAATAAATTCATTGATAGTCGATGGTATTATAGGGGGTGTAGGCGGCGTAATAATATTTACACCTAATATAATACTGTTGTTTTTCTGTATTGCTATATTAGAAGATAGCGGATATATGGCTAGGGCAGCTTTTATTATGGATAGGATAATGCATAAAATTGGATTGCACGGAAAGTCATTTATTCCTATGCTTATAGGGTTTGGTTGCACAATACCTGCATATATGGGGGCAAGAATACTTGACAATAAAAAAGATAGACTAGTTACCATGCATGTAAACACCTTTATGAGTTGCGGGGCTAGGCTTCCAGTATATATATTGCTAGCAGGAGCTTTCTTTCCGAAAATAGCGGGAAATGTTATATTTTCAATTTATGTAATAGGAATAATTATGGCTATACTCATGGCCAAGCTTTTAAGATCTACAAGGTTTAAGGGAGAGTCTTCTCCATTTGTAATGGAACTTCCGCCTTACCGGATACCTACTTTTAAAGGTATTTTGCTTCATACTTGGGAGAGGACATGGCTATACCTTAAAAAAGCAGGTACTATAATATTAGCTATTTCTATAATAATGTGGATTCTATTCACCTTTCCTATGATAGGAGGCAATTATTCCAAGGATTATGATGCAGAAATTGCTTCAATTGAACAGTCTTTTGAGTCAGATGAAATAACTGAAGAAGAATATGTTGAAGGAATAAATGAAATAGAATCCCTAAAAAATGCAGAAGCTCTTGCATATTCTGCTGCTGGTAGAGTAGGGCGTTTTATAGAACCTGTATTTAAACCTTTAGGCTTTGACTGGAAACTGGCTGTAGCATCAATTTCAGGAATTGGGGCAAAAGAAGTTGTAGTTTCAACACTTGGCACTTTATATAGTATAGAGGAAGCAAATGAAGAGTCGCCATCTTTGAGGGAAAATATAGCTGAAGAATATAATCCATTAATTGGTTATAATTTTATGCTCTTTACATTATTGTATTTCCCTTGCATGGCCGGCATGGCGGTATTCAGGAGGGAAGCAGGCAGAAAAGAGATGTGGTTCCAGATTGGATATACTTTGCTACTGGCATGGGTTGTAGGTTTTATTGTATACCAGATAGGTAGAATATTTATTTAAAAAAGAGGTGATTATAAGTTGCAGATATATGAAACAATCATAATAGCATTTTTAGGAATTGGGGCAATAGCGGCAATTATAGCTCCAATAATAAGAGGCATGAAAACCAGGGGATCATGCTCAGCAGGGCTTTGCTCCTCTTGCAAACTTGTAAAAGAGTGCATTAATAATGATAAGTATGGAATATATAAGAATGTTTCTTCTAAAAAGAGATAAGTGAAAAAACTTGCCGGTAGTTCTAATTACAATCCAACTACTGGCAAGTGTTCTTTTATGATTTGTTTATTTATTCTTTATTTGTACTATTTAAGCTTGGTGCTTACAGTCAAAATAGTACATTTTAATACTTAATTTTGAATGAGAATTTAGGATAAATAGTAGAGGTTTTGGGTTTGGGGAAGAAAGTAATGTATTCATTTAGGATTGATGAGGGGCTTCTTGATAAGGTTCTTGGTAAGGCCAAGGAGAAGAGTCTTCCAACGTCTACTTTTATAAAGCAGTGTTTGCTTGATAAATTGAATGAAGACAGTAGACTAAATGATATAGAGAAGAGGTTGACGGTTTTAGAAGGGATTGTTAAAGAACGGTAGAGCGGATGCTTTTTAAAAATGTTAGAAACGATATTAAAATTTCAAGGAGTCCTAGGAGCTGTTGTTGGTGTAATTGCCACTCTTATTGTTACACACTTATTGAGACATGCTGGTAAGATATACATTTATTTTCGTAACTGGGATATTAAGTATTTCAAAGTTGGAGAAGCGGGTGGTTCTCTTGAAACTTCAAATTTAGATGAAACAGAGTACTGTTCATATTCCTTTGAAATAGAAATTTTAAATAGTTCTGAAGTTCCCAAGGTTTTAAGAGATATAACGATTGTGTTTTACGATAACAATAAAAAGTTGATAGAAAAAACACCTAATGATGAATCTACTAAAAAAACTTTTGTTAGCGGAGTAAAAATAGGTCTTTTAAAAATACTTAACTTACCTCCAAAACAATTGATCTATCGTAAAGTAAGTGGAAATATTAAAAAAGAAGAATTAAAAGAATTAGCCAAACACAGAAAAGTTTATTTCGAAGCCTTGACTTATAAAAACAAGAAAATTAAAAAATTGGTATCTAAAAAATCACTAAATTGATTTAACAGGTTCCTTTTCTTTATTCCATCCGTAGAATTTGCTTTTGGCCCAGAGGTCGTAGTCGCTTATAGCTGTGTTGCCATTTAGGATTGCTCCTTGAGAATTAAGTTTTATTTCTGTGGGGAATGAGTGTGGGGTGTTGTCCAGGAATGGTTTTAGGTCGAATATTTTTATGATTCCATTATTGAAGTATACCAGGATTGTAGAGTCGGTATTATTCTTAACGGTTTCTATTTCTGGCATTAATGGCATAGCGGTCTCTTCTCCTATTTAGGAAAATATAGATTGCGTTTCCGTGTTTAATATAATAACAGAAATCT
>JAGYOJ010000155.1 GCA_018399435.1 Actinomycetota bacterium
TGAAGTTTTTGATAATTCTTTTTATTTTTAAGAATCCTGGGTATAAAAAATTTTGCTACTGTTTCAGGCCTGTCAGCAAGCGCATTAAATACAAATTTAAAACTTTTATCATTAATTATAGGGGAACTGTCCCCATCAGGTGTTTTAGTAATAAATTCTGTAAGCATCATTCCTGGGTACAGTAGCCCGATTTTTAGAGAAGATTTTTTCAGTTCTCTGGCAAGTGCTTTTGTAAAATATGTGACTGCTCTTTTGCTCATTCCATATATTATTGTTTTCTCCTGTATCATATCATCTGAGCCTAAACCTTCTATATTCCATATTTGCCCTTTACCTTGTGCAAGCATATTTTTTGCAGCTACTTGCGAACCAAAAATAACCCCCTTTATATTTGTATCAATAATCGCATCAACATATGGCTTCCCAGTATCATAACAAAAAGCATAAGGGCAATTTTGGCCTGCATTATTAATCCATATATCAATTTGTCCCCATCTATCTCTTGATAGGTCCCAAAGCTTTTTAATATCCCTCTTATTTCTTACATCACATGGGATATAAAAAAAATTTCCTTTAAGTTCCTTAAGCTCTTTTTTAAGTTTATAAGCCAGATTTTTGCTTCTTCCAGAGATAGTTACATTGCAATCTGATTTTAAAAATTCTTTGCCCATGGAAAGCCCAAATCCTCTTGTGCTGCCGGTTATAACAACATTTTGCATAAAATCCCCTAATATAATTATTTTAAAAAATCCAGGTATTCTTCAGATTATACTATTGATAATGATAAAAAATAAAATGGTTAATAAAAAGCAGGCATGGTTTTATAAAAGAAAGAGACAAGCTTAAACCATTAAATTTATTTTAAGTTTTTTTAGCATACTATATTTATCCTTTTGAATTAAATTTATTTGTAAGAAAAATACCACCCAAAATAAAGAAAGCGCCAACCCAAAACAACCAGGAAAACCGTTCATTTAAAAGTATAAGTGAAAGAATTACTGCAAAAACAGGTGTAAGATATATAAAAATTGAGATATGTGATGCAGGAAGCGCCTTAAGACATTTAAACCAAAGCGGATAAGCAACCCCAATCATGGTAAGGCCAAGAATTACCATTATTAGAAATGCTTGCCAGCCTGCATAAAATATTTCAGAAAAACCCACAGTAAAAGCCGTAAGTATGGTTATTAATACTGCTCCTGAAAATATTGCAAGGAAAGCTATGATTAAATGATCATTAAAAACTAAAATCTTTTTCCCAATAACCGAATATATTGCAAACGAGAAAGCAGCAAGCAGCGAAAAAATACATCCAGTCAGGTCTACGCTACCTTCAAATAAAAAACCCTGGTTAAAAGCTACAAGTACAGCACCTAAAAGTGCAATCCCTATGCCTATCATACGCATGAGCCGAATGCGCTCTTTAAGAATTAAAGCTGCAAGAAGAGCAATAAATACTACATTTGTAGAAATAAGGACAGCATTCATGGAAGCAGGGATACGCGCAAGTGCACTGAAGGTTAAAATCTGATAGAAGAAAAATCCAAATACCCCTAAACCTAAGGATAAAAATAAATCACGGCCTGGAAGCATGAATATTTTTTTTATCCTACCAGAAATAATTAAAAATATAAGCAAGCTTATAAACCCGGCACCAAGAGTTACCATTGCTATTTGAAACGGGTGTACTTTATTTGCAAGTACCCTGCCCAGGGGATGACCTATTGCCCAAAAAAAAGAAACTATTAGCATTAAAAAATATTCTACTCTAATAAAATGCTTTTTTTCTTCCATAATATAACCCTTTCATATATTTTACAGGCTTGATGGGTAAATACCAGTAATTAAAAACAAAATAAGAGGTTAAAATATAACCATAATAATTATCTCCGTGATTATAACAATCATTTCATTATATAATAATAAAAAAGGATAATTATGAAAAAAGTACATACCTTTACAATATTTTTGCTTGTAATATTATTTGTTTTAGTATCTTGTTCTAAAACCCAAAATAATGAAATACCGGCAGAAAAAGAAACAATACAAGAGACTATACCAGAATCTTCAGGTATAGATGAAGCTACTAACATAGAAGAAAATTCTGATAATAAAACCTCTGATTTAAACGTGTTAGAAGATTTAGAAAACAGCTTTGATATAATCAATGCTTTTCCAGGATTATCATTTGTTCAGCCTTTAGAATTGCAAAATGCTGCAGATGGCTCAGGGCGGATATTTGTAGTTGAAAAAAGTGGTAAAATATTTTTAATTAGAAATCCGGAAGCCCAGATAGCAGAATTATTTTTAGATATATCCGGAAGGGTTGACAATGATGGGGGTGAAAAAGGCCTTCTTGGATTGGCATTTCATCCAGATTTTAAAAATAATGCTTATATTTTTGTAAATTATACTACTCATGACAGTACGATAGTTTCAAGGTTTATGGTTAACCAAGACAATTCAAATAGCGTAGACGCAGAAAGTGAAGAAATAATAATTACATTCAAACAACCATATTCAAACCATAATGGGGGGAAAATCGAATTTGGCCCAAATGATGGATTCCTATACATTTCAACCGGTGATGGCGGAAGCGCAGGCGATCCTCAAAATAATGGGCAAAGCCTAAACACGCTTTTAGGTAAAATACTTAGAATAGACATCGACAGTGAAAATAATGGGCTTAATTATTCTATCCCTTCAGATAACCCTTTTAAAGACAACCAAGAAAATTACCGGGAAGAAATATATGCTTATGGTCTGCGCAATCCTTGGAAGTTTAGCTTTGACTATAATGGAAATTTATGGGTAGCAGATGTGGGACAAGACAGTATAGAGGAGATAAATATAGTTGAAAAAGGTAAAAATTATGGCTGGAATATAATGGAAGGCAGTAATTGTTATGAACCTCCAACTGGATGTAATCCTGAAGGCCTGGAGCTTCCAATATATGAATATGAGCATCCTTTGGGCAAATCAATTACTGGGGGCCATGTATATAATGGAAAGGCCATTCCCCAGCTTAAAGGGATTTATGTCTATGCTGATTTTGTAACTGGATATATATGGGGCCTTGAATATGCTGAGGGTAATGCATTAAGCAATTACACGCTTGCAAAAACTAACCTTAATATTAGTTCATTTGGGCTAGATGAAGAACAGGAACTATACTTTACTTCTTTTGACGGTAAAATATATAAATTAGGCCTGCCTTGATATTTTTTAAAGTTTTTTACTAAAAGAACGGGCTAAAGAATTTTTCTAATATTGAAATGGAAACTTTTACAAAAATAGAAGAATTTGTAAGCAATCCAGATTATCAGAAAAATAGGCAAAATTGCCTCAATAAGATAAAAATTGATTCAATTGATAAGCCTATTGAAAAAATAATAAAAGATTTTTTAAAACTGCCATACTGTTTTACTATCCAAAGCTGCTATGGTCATTTCTTATATAAAGGGCAGGAAGACCCATTTAATATTAAACCGCTTCCAGATTCGGATAATATAGAAATTGTTGAATATAGAATCGCTTATGTAGCATTTTGTTTAGAAAATAGTAGACGCGGAAAAAAATTATTTAAAAAATTAAGTACAGTACCCGAACTAGATGATAATTATATTCAATTTGGCTGTGCTGGCTGGTTTCTCAAAAAATACCTTAACTCTTATGTATTGCAGGTGGAACCAGAAAGGTTTAAGACAGAAGATAAGGCTTTTATTCCATACAGGGAAGCATTATACATAGAAAAACTTAAAAAAAATTTTTTTAAAAAATTACATTATATTATTCAGTAAAAGCCTATTACCCAAGCTTCCTTGATTCCAATCAGGATGGCAAAATAATTAATGATTTGTGGAGTAAACAATAGCGCTTT
>JAGYOJ010000156.1 GCA_018399435.1 Actinomycetota bacterium
AGCACAAGCCCGCACACATACCCGAGGAGAAATAAGATGAACATTAAATATAGCGGCAAGATAGTTATTAAAATTCTTTTTATTTTAAAGACGGTAGCAGCACTTATTTTAATTATTAGCATTGCTGCCCTGGCTGGCTGTGAAAGTTCAAAAGAAATCATAAAAACGGATATAGAATCAGAGGATATTGTTATTGGGCAAGATGAAGAAGACCCTAAACAGGACAGTAACTTAAGTTTTGAGAAATCAATAGCCAAATTTGCATTAAAATTTGACAAATCAATGATTATCGCCAGCAGCGATTCTTCAGTTGCGACTGTTTCAATGAGAGAAAATTTGATTCAGGTTTCACAGGCAAATTATGAAAATTTAGAAAACTATATTATTGGATTTGAAAATAATAAGGAAAACAATTTTATTTATGCTTCGTGTTTTGATAATTTAGCCAATAATGGCATAATCATAGCGCAAGCAGAAGGAAAGCCTCCCGAATCATTTTTCCAACCCCTGGATGAAAATGGGTATATAGATGTCCCAAAAGGAGGGGGCTGCCCTCTTGGCGCATTGACCTATATAAGGTTTTTAACCGAAGAAGAGGAAATAATTTTAGAATTATTAAAAACCCTGGAAGCAAAAGCATTGCCATATGATATATTGTCTTTACCGCCACAAAGCCAAAAGTCTATAGTTTCATTTATTTCAGAAAAATTAACCCCTGAGAATAAGGAATTGATAAAAGTTTCTTATTGGAATAAAGAAATATGGGGGACAGAGGGTGATGGAGGCTTAAAATCTCTGCAGGTTGAATTAGAAGCATTATTGATTATTATTTCTGGTCTAAAGCTCCCGAGATAGAAAAATTGGTAATAAAACAGATCATGGATAAATTAAATACAATTAAATACCAGCCAATCCTGGATGCATTTGATAAATCAGATAAGGAAGGCTGGGTTGGATATCCACCCGCGAGCCAAAAAGACCAGATATCAAAAATGGAAATAAAAGCAGATTTTGAGGGTAATGTAGAAGGAACAGTTTATGAAGAAAGGGACTTTAGCTTAAATTTGAGCGGCGATCCTGAGTTTGGCCCAATTACTGGTAATGGGGAACTTTTTATAAGTGACCCTGAAATTGGCAATAATATAAAATTTGAAGCTTATCTCGAGTGGACCCAATGGGATGCAATGGGAAAACCTACTGAAGGCCTTGTGGTGCTTGAAAACAAAGACAAGGGTTATAAAATAGAAATAGCAACTAAACCAGATGGCTCAAAAGATGGTAAATTTTTTGAAAATGGAGAACAAGCCGGAACTGTAAGTGTTGATGTCGAGGGCCACTCAACTTACCTGAACATAGAGACACAAGATAATACTGAGCTAGATATTTAATAAATGCAAATCGCATACTTTTAAAAAATGGGTTTAGATAGCTTCAATTTATATTAAAACCCAGTCAATAAATCAGTAATGGGGAGTGGCCCAATACTGAAAATAGGGTGAATATGGGATTAGCTAATAAGAAATATTTATTTTAATACCGTTTTTAAAAAACCCCAAATGTGGAGACTTATATTTTTAGGTAGGCAAGTTTTTAGCAATGGAGGCTATATTTATAAAGGGAGGATTCATATTGCCCCAGGTAATATTTGCCAGAAAGATAAGAGTTAATCCAAAGCATGGTGCTGATAAAGGTTTCATTGAAATGACCAGAGAGTATTTTTTACCAAAGTGGACCAAGGCTATCTATCATAAAAGATAAAGCCTTTTCTAAATAAAGTAGTATAATTTATTAAGGAAAATAAAGGGGGAGGAAAATGAAAATAATTGTAATATATGAATCAAAGTTTGGAAATGGCAAGAAACTTTCAGAAGAGCTTGTAGAAATACTTAAAGGGAAGGGACAGGAGTCAGAAGCTTTCTCTATAAATAATGTAAAGCCTAAAAATCTTCCTGCTGCAGATATTTATGTATTTAGTTCGCCAACTAGAGTTTTTATGCTTCCAATCAGAATGAAGCTATTTATAAAAAGATTTATTCCAAAAAAAGCAAAGGCAAAATATGCTCTTATGACTACTTATATGGACCCGCGGGTAAAAGCTTTAAAGGCTATGGATAAATTAATGAGATCCAAAAAAATGGGCAAAGCTTCAAATGATTTTAAAGTAAAAGTGCTAGACTTAAAAGGGCCTCTGGAAGAGGGTTATAGAAAAGGCCTTGAACAATTTGCTGATAATATTCTTTCTGGTTCTTAGGCCTTTTAATATCTATATTATTTCATTCAGAAAACTGCAATTACTAAATATAAAGATAATTAGGCATCAAAACAATCTAAATTAAAATGGCATGGCATAAGGTTTAGTTTGTAAAAAATATATATAATAAAGAAATTTAAAAATCATATAATTAATTTTTTTAGGGCGATTTTTGATATAATATTAGTAGTTTCTTTATAATTAGGAAGATGCTGTGAAATGGAAAGATAGAAGGCAGAGCGCAAACGTTGAAGACAGGAGAGGCACTAGAACCAAGGGTCTTATCGGGGGGAGCCTTGGTGGAGGAGTACTCATAATAATAGTGATACTTCTTCTAACTTTTCGTGGGGGCGGTGACCTCTCACAAATCCTTACTAGCGGAATTGCATCTCCGGTAGAAGGCTCTAGCTATCAGGGAACAGAGCAAGAGGAAGAGCTTGCCCAATTTGTATCCGTGGTTTTAGCTGAAACCGAAGATGTCTGGGATAAATTATTTGCACAAGAGGGGATGGATTACATCTATCCAGGCCTTGTGCTTTATACAGATTATGTTGATTCTGCATGCGGAATGGCTAGTTCTGCAACAGGACCTTTTTATTGCCCATC
This sequence comes from Actinomycetota bacterium, assembly GCA_018399435.1. Classification (GTDB taxonomy): domain Bacteria; phylum Actinomycetota; class Humimicrobiia; order Humimicrobiales; family Humimicrobiaceae; genus M55B165. Next base: position 2,858 of record JAGYOJ010000156.1, read on the forward strand.
TGATCAAAAAGTATATATTGACCTAAGCTTTTATCAAGAGCTTAGAGAAAAGTTTTCTGCACCAGGAGATTTTGCAATGGCTTATGTTATTTCACATGAAGTTGGCCACCATGTACAAACCCTCCTTGGAATAATGGAAGATGTACAGTATATTCAGGCAAGGGTAAGCGAAGCGGAAGCCAATGAATATAATGTACGACTTGAACTACAGTCAGATTATTTTGCCGGGGTATGAGCCCATTATGTAGATAGGATGAATTTACTTGAAGAAGGGGATCTTGAAGAAGCCTTAAATGCCGCTAGCGCTGTTGGGGATGACCGTATCCAAAAACAATACCAGGGTTATGTTGTGCCGGACAGTTTTACCCATGGCACCTCAGAACAGAGGCAAAGGTGGTTTTTAAAGGGATTTAAATTAGGCACTATTGAAGACGGGGGTACTTTTAATACTAATAACTTGTAAAAAAAGTTTTAGTTTGAAAAAATAATGAAACTAAAGGCTAGCAGAAACCTTTCTGGCATGAGAATAGTAAAAATTTAATTCTTAATAGATTTAAGCTTTATGATATTTATTGTTTTCCGAAAATAGCTTAAATTTTTCAAATTTGGCTGGGTTATAAACCCATATTATTAACAGTTTTTAAATTTAAAAGCAGCTATCAAAAATTTCCATGTTGAAACTTAAAAGATCCTGGCCAAAAACCCGCTTCACTCCACAATACATAAAATGGATTATTTTATTCTTTATATGAACTATTTAAGGAGGTAAAATATCTTGTAATTTTAGGCACATTAAAGCAAAACAATAAAGATATTTATATGAGCATTTAATAATGTAGTTTAAATAGGGTATAAGGATTTCTTTAAAATTTTTAAAGTTTGTATAATATTTCTGCTAAATTATTATGATATTTATAATTTTTCTAATTTTTTAGTTTTGTAAATATATTATTATTTTATTACTT
>JAGYOJ010000157.1 GCA_018399435.1 Actinomycetota bacterium
ACATAAAATATAGTAGCTATTAAAGCAGATCTTACAACATTTATTGCTCCCCCGCTTTCCTTCCCGGAACCTGTAAAATCAAAAAGTATGTTATCATCCTTAATTGCTACTGAAGCAACTATATCAATTGGCTTATTTATAATTCCATCATCGTCTAACTTATCAGAAAAACTATATGTGCCATTTTTTATATTTTTAATTTTACCCCTCAACCTTTTTTCAGTATAATCCAATAATTCCTCAATAGCCCCGTAAACCTTATTGCTGCCATACTTTTCCCACAATTTATTCAAATATTTTATTCCAATTTTATTTGTTGCAATTTGTGCATCTAAATCAGCCTTTCTTTCATCTGGCATTCTGCAATTAAGGTAGATGAGCCTTAATATATTTTCATTTAATTTCCCACCTTCTATTATTTTTACTGGAGGTATTCTAAGGCCTTCTTCATAGATTGATCTTGCATTCCCTGAAATTCCCCCTGGGGCAGCTGCCCCTATATCTGAATGGTGGGCTATATTAGCAGCAAAACCTGAAAGTTTTTTATTATAGAAAAAAGAGCTTACTAAAGTTATATCCGGTAAATGCGTACCTCCTTTATAAGGGTCGTTTGCAATAAAAACATCGCCTAATCTTATATCTTTCCCAAATTGTTTTTTAACTTCTTTAACTATTCCCAGCATTGAGCCAAGATGTAAAGGGATATGCTCTGCTTGCGCAATGAGCCTGCCCTTTTTATCAAATATTGCCGTTGAACAGTCCCTTCTTTCTTTAATATTTGCCGATATTGCGCTTTTTACTAGGACTTCCCCCATAAGCTCTGCTATGGATTTCAACTTATTTTGTATAATCTGGAGTGCAATAATATTTATTTTACCCATTTTAATGATCCAAAATATTAATAACTAAATCCCCATATTTATCCAAAACTGCTTCGTCCCCTAGAGGTATCACTATAGTGGAATCCAATTGCTCAATTATCAAGGGCCCGGTAATTTTTTCTTTTATACCTATATTGTTTTTATCAATTACAGGAGTTTTAATAATTCTTTTAGAATTTAGAAACTTAACTTTCCTATACCCCTTTATTTCATTTCTATTTTTACCCTTAAATATTTTTTTTATCCTCTGCTTTGACTTTCCTATGCATTTTAACCTGATATTTATAACTTCAATAGGCATGCCATCCTTGTAATGCCCATAAACTTTATAATGCTTTTCATTAAAATTTTTTAAAATATTTTCCCAAATTTCATTTTTTTCTAAATTTAGATTAACCAGGGGGATATTTATCTCATAATTTTGTCCCTTGTACCTCATATCAACAGAAAAACACAGCTTCTGCCTTGTTCTTTTTACTGCCTCCTTTTCAAACCATCTAATACCTTTTTCTTTAAGGCTATTTATTTCTTCTACTAATTCTGCTTTATCATAGCCTCTAACTGTTTTTACAAAATCCATGGTTAGGTCACAACTAAATAAACCCATAGCTGAAAAAACACCTGGGTTTGAAGGTATAATAGCTTTGCTTATCCCTAGCTCCCTGCAGATATCTGCTGCATGCATGGGCCCTGCTCCGCCATATGCAACCATATTTAAATTACCAGGATTTATTCCTTTAGACAGGATGAGTTTATGGATTGTATTTGAAATATTATCAACCATTATTTTGATGATAGCCCAAGCGCTTTCCTGCAAAGACCATCCAAAAATTTCTGCAATTTTATTATTTATAGCTTTTTCAGCTTTTTCTTTATCCAACCCTATCTTATGGCCCAACATCGTATTTTTTCCAATGATTCCTAAAATTAAATTGGCATCAGTAACTGTAGGTTCAGTCCCGCCTTTACCATAGCAAGCAGGACCTGGGTCCGCTCCAGCACTTTCCGGCCCTACTTTTAAATGGCCATGGCTAATAGCGGCTATGCTTCCACCTCCTGACCCAATAGTTAAAAGATCAATAGTTGGAAATTTTATTGGAAATCCCAGAATTTCTTTTTCTACTGTTTTTACAGGACTGAAATTATTTATAAGGGATATATCTGTACTGGTGCCTCCAATATCCAGTGAAATTACATTATTACTTAATTGTTTTTGTTTAGCTAGCCCAGCTGCTCCAACAACTCCTGCACTAGGCCCCGAATAAGCAGTCCTTACAGGAAAGCTTGTAATATTTTCAGGAGAACTAATACCTCCATCAGACTGGCTAAGATAGATAGGCACACCTTTGATAATTTTTTTTATATTACTGATTAACTTAGATAAATAATTTATCAAAATTGGGCCTAAATAAGCATTTAGTGCTGTTGTAGTTAACCTTTCATACTCTCTAAATTCAGGTATAAGATCAGATGAAATTGCCAGATAAGCTGCCGGCAATTCTTTTTTTATTATCTCTGCAGTACGCTTTTCGTGAAGATTGTTTATATATGAATGCAGAAATAAAATGGCAACAGACTGTATATTTTGATTTTTGATTTTTTCAATAATACTTAAAACATCTTTTTCCTTTAGTTTTTTTTTAATACTCCCTGTAGCATCAATTCTTTCCCTAACTTCAAAACGTAAATCCCTGCTTATAAGGACTTCAGGTTTTCTCCCCCTAAGATTATATAGTTCAGGCCTTTTTTGCCTTCCTATTTCTAAAAGGTCCCTAAACCCTTTAGTAGTCAAAAGTGCAGTTTTCCCGCCTTTTCTTTCAATTATAGTATTAGTTCCTACAGTAGTCCCATGCCTTATATCAGTAACTTTTTCTTTAGGGCTAATTTTTTTTAAACCTTTGATTACAGGCATCCATGGAGAATTTGTATCGGAGATAAACTTAAATGATTTTACCTCATTTTTTTTACTATCGTATATTACAAAATCTGTAAAAGTACCGCCTACATCAACTCCGACTAAAAGCAGTTTTCCCCCCTATGATTTTATTGTTTTAATATATATTAAGTGGGCTGAAACACCAATTGCAATTAGTATTAAAATAATTCTAACCCAAATTATTTCAATAACAAAAAAAGCAGAATAACTTATAGTTATCCATAAAAAAGTGATTGAAATTATTTTAGCCTTTAGTGAAATACCCCCTTTTTCCCTGTAATTTTTTATATATTTGCCAAAAACTCTGCTACCAAGAAGCCAATTACTAAATTTTTTAGAGCTCTTTGAATAACATATTGCCGATATAAGGAGAAATGGCGTAGTGGGTAAAACCGGCAGAAATATCCCCAGAACCCCTAAACCTAGAGATAAAGATCCTGAAGCTATAAGCACTGCTTTTTTTATATTAGATCCCATTAATAGAGCCTACTTTATTCCATCTACTTTTTTTGCAAATTCCTTTATATTTTCTTCCTTTATATTTGAAACATTTTTATCAGTATTTAACATATTTTTCATAATATTTTTAAAGAAAAAATTTAATTTTTCAAAGGATACTTTCCCTCCAAAATATCCTTTTAATAAAGCATTCCCTAATAGCTTTTCCGGGAATGCCTTATTAAATTGCTCTTCAGCTTCCTTTCCTTCCCTGAGGCAACATATAAATAAAGCTACTTTCTTTTTTAGAAGGTCATCCAAATTATCATTACAAAAATTAGTTATCTCCTTGTTTATCCTTCCAGCAATTATTGACCTGCCGATTATAATTAAATCATAATTACCTATATCAACATCTTTGTTTTTATTTAAATTTTTTAATTCAATATTTCCAGATATATTTTCAGATAAAATTTTTGAACATTCTTCAGTACAACCATACCTTGTAGCATATATAATTACTTTTTCCATTTTAGCCCTTCTTATT
>JAGYOJ010000158.1 GCA_018399435.1 Actinomycetota bacterium
ATAAAAACTGCTAATCTTCCCTGGGTTAGCAGTTTTTTTTATGGAAAGGATAAAATGGAAAAACAAAACAAAACAATAGTAATAACCAATGGGGATTTAGGAGACTATGGCTTAATAAAAAAACATATTAAAAATTATGGCTTTGGCCAGGATGGACTGGTAATAAGCGCAGATGGAGGGACCGGCAATGCTTTAAACCTGAATTTTATACCGGATTTAATTGTTGGGGATATGGACAGCATTAGCGGAACTATTAAAAGCAAAATCAAGTCATTAAATAAAAATGCAAAATTTATAAGTGAGCCGCCCAAAAAGGATGAAACTGATACCCAGCTTGCACTGCAGGTTGCCTTAAAATACAAAGCCAAAAAAATAATAATAGTTGGAGCCCTTGGGGACAGGGCCGACCATAGTTTTGCAAACATTATCCTTCTGTCTTCTCCATTTTTAGAAAACACTGATGTAAGGATAATAACAGAAAATAGCGAAATATTTGTTATTAATAAATCCTGCACAATTAAAGGAAGGAAAGGCAAATTAATTTCATTGTTTTCCCTTACGCCTTTTACTTACTTTAAGAAAACTGAAGGCCTTGAATATGGCCTAAATGATGAAAAACTTTATTTTAGCCCTGTAAGGGGAATTAGCAATGTATTTATGGAAAATAAAGCATTTTTAGATATTGGTAGCGGAAAACTCTTAATTATTAAAGAAATATAGGGGGCAGAGTAATGAATAATACAAAACTAAAAAAAGAATACAAATGGAATACTTTAGATATTGTGATGGTAGCTGTAATAGGAGTTCTTTTTAGTATGCTTTACTGGGCATATAACCAGCTTTTTGCTTTTTTATTCCCTTTTATGAGCGCTAGCCCCATCACTGTCCAAATCTTTGTTGGGTTCTGGTTTATAGGAGGAATTGTAGCGGGATATGTAATCCAAAAACCTGGAGCGGCTTTTCTGGGAGAAGTTATAGCAGCCCTTGTCTCAATGCTTTTGGGAAGCATGTGGGGTGTATGGGTAGTAGTGTCGGGATTAGTCCAGGGCGCTGCCACGGAAGCAATATTTGCAGCTTACAGGTATAAAAAGTTTAATTATTTAAGTGTTTCGCTTGCTGGAATATTTACAGCTATAGTAAGCTTTTTCTTCCCAGAAGCAATAACAGAAGGATTTTTACAATACAGAGTTCCAATAATAGTAGGCATGCTTATTGTAAGAATGGCCAGTGGCGCTGTTCTTGGAGGAGTATTAGGAAAAGCAATTACTGATGCAGTTGCAAAAACAGGAATTCTAAGGAATTTTAGAATAGGAAAAACCGCTAAATAATGGAGCCAATTATAAGGATTAAAAATTTTTCATTTTCCTATGACGGCGAAACTAATGTTTTGAGCAATATATCTGCAGATATTTTCAGTGGCCAAAGGATACTTATGCTGGGGCCTTCAGGATGCGGTAAAAGCACATTAACTTTATGTTTAAACGGCATTATACCTAATTTAATAGAAGGCCAGATAAAAGGCGAGCTTTATTTTAAAAAACTAAGTATACCAGATAGCAATGTCTCTACCCTAACCAGGCATATAGGCATTGTTTTTCAGGACCCTGAGAGCCAATTCTCAATGCTTAAAGTGGAAGATGAGGTAGCCTTTGGCCTTGAGAATTTAAAGCTCGAAAGGGAAAAAATTATAAAAAAGATAGATATCTCTTTAGAAAAAGTAGGGCTCACAAATTACAATGACAGGATGCTAAACAGGCTTTCCGGTGGCCAAAAGCAGAGAGTGGCTATTGCTTCCATATTTGCAATGGACCAGGAAATTTTGATATTCGATGAGCCTACCTCAAATCTTGATCCCAGGGGGACTGCAGAAGTGGCTGAGATTATAAAGGGGATGCCGGAAGATAAAACCTTAATAATAATTGAACATAAGCTAGATGAGTTCATTGACATTTTTGATAAAGTGCTTCTAATCTCTTCTTATGGAAAAATGATTGCCTATAATGATACAAAAAGAATATTAAATAAATATTTAAATTGTTTTAAGGATATGGGCATATGGATTCCCCAAATACCAAAATTTTTTCTAAAATTAAAAGATAAAGGCATTAAAACTTCAAGCCTTCCCTTAAACCTTGAGCAAGCTAAACGAAGTTTAGGTGATGTCAAAAATAAAGATAATGCATTAAAAACATTAGAAAAAGAAGCTAGAAAAAAGCTAAAATCCAATTTTTTAAATACGGAAGAAGATGTGGCAATAAGTGTAAAAAAATTAAGCTTTAGATTTAAAAAATCTGGTCAGGACATATTAGAAAATATTAATTTTAAAATAAATAAGGGCAGCTTTTTAGGCCTTATTGGGCCTAATGGTTCAGGCAAAACAACCCTGGCTAAAATAATAATGGGCCTCTATGATATAAAACCCCCTTCAGAAATTAATATATATGGAAAAAATAAATTAGCCAAAAATGAGGTTTTAGATAAATGCGGCTTCATATTCCAGAACCCGGAACACCAGTTTATAGAGGAAACAGTGTATGAAGAAATTGCATATGGCCTTAAAGTAAAGGGCAAAGGCAAGGATTTTATAAAATCAAAAACTGATGAAGTATTAGAGCTTCTTGAACTTTCTGATTTTCAAAAACAAAACCCTTTTAATTTGAGCCAAGGCCAGAAAAGGAAGCTAAGCGTAGCTTCAATGCTTGTTCTGGACCATGAAATCTTAATATTAGATGAGCCGACCTTTGGGCTGGATTATAAGATGACTACAAAATTGATGCAGCTTTTAGAAGAAATTAACAGCAGGCAAAAGACCATAATAATAATTACACATGACATGAATTTAATTTTTAGGTATACAAGCAGGGCAATTATATTAAAAGATGGCCAAATCCTATATGATGGCCTAACTTCTAATTTATTTGAAAAAGAAAACTTATTAAAGGAAGCAAGCCTTAGCATACCCCCTCTTTTAAAATTGTATAAGGAGAACAGAGATCATGCAGTTCTTTGAATATTTTGAAAAAGATTCAATATTGCATAGGATAAATCCTTCCCTAAAATTAATTTTAATAATGGTTCTTATGTTTGCAGTAACTTTTGCATATGACCCTTATACTCCCCTGGTTTTTGCAGTTATTGGCATGCTCCAGCTTACAATCCTTGGAAAAATTCCAATAAAAAATATTTTTAAAATGATTCTTCCTCTATCACTTTTGCTTTTAGCAATAACTATAACAAGCATAATAGCTTTTAATACTGCAGCCGAAACAAACCCTGTTATTTTATTATCAATAGGCTCTTTTATAATTACCAAGGCAAGTATAATATTTGGAATTACCATAGGACTTAGGATATTCTGTTTCCTGCTTTATTCAATTCTTTTTGTTTCTACCACAGACCCCACTGATTTTATATTAAGCTTGATACTGCAGCTAAAGCTAAACCCAAAGATTGGGTTTGGGACTCTTGCAGGATATAGGTTTGTACCCCTGCTTGGAACCGAATACCAAAACATCCACCAGGCGCATAAAATACGGGGATTAAAAGAGAATAAGGGCTTGATTGCCAAAATAAGAAGGCTTAAAAAATATGTGGTGCCCCTTATGGTTGGAGCAGTTAGAAAAGCCCAAAGAGTTGCAATTGCTATGGAAAGCAAGGGTTTTGGCAGTTACAGGGAACGGACATATTTAAGGGAAGTAAAAATAAAAAAATCAGATATAATTTATTTCATATTTTACCACAAAATGTTTAAACTATTTTTGGCAAATTATCTTCATTTTACTAATAATTTTAACAT
>JAGYOJ010000159.1 GCA_018399435.1 Actinomycetota bacterium
GAAGCCATTTTTTCTCATAACCAAAAAATAACTATCCTATTTTCTTTATCGGAAATGCCATATGTTATTCTATAAGAAAAACCTTAGCCTATAAGTTTTTTTTAACCCTTTTATTTTTCTTACTCCAATAAATCTTTAATCTGTTTTCAATTTGTTAATGATTTTAAAAAAAATAAAGTAAGCTTTTAGCTAATAATAAGAGACCAGGATAATTTCTGTTTCATTGCCAGTTATTTTTATAATAAATATAATGAATATATTATAAAAAATGTTACTGTTGTAACGAGAAATTAAGGAGGCTTTATGGCTAAAGTAACCAGAGCAATGGTAGAAAATAGCGGCATTAATGTAGACGAACTTGTGGAGCTTTTAGTAAAAAATGCATCTGCTGAACTTACGACCTATTATTATTACACCCTTATAAGGTTTAACCTTATAGGCCTAGAGGGTGAAGGCATAAAGGAAATAGCTGAAACAGCCCGAATTGAAGACAGAAATCACTTTGAAGCACTTGTGCCAAGAATTTATGAATTAGATGGTAAATTACCTGAAAACATGAAAGATTTCCATGACATTTCTGCTTGCCCACCAGCTTCTCTGCCTAAAAATCCAAGGGATGTCAAAGCAATGCTTACTGTACTTGTAGAAGCAGAAAGATGTGCGGTAAAAGGTTATACCCATCTCTGCAATATTACTGCTGGAAAAGACCATAGGACTTATGACCTATCTCAAGCTATTTTAAATGAAGAGATAGAGCATGAAAGCTGGTTTTCTGAATTCTTAGGTGAAGGGCCTTCAGGGCACTTTCTAAGAAGGGGTGAAACTTCCCCATTTGTCAGTAAATTCTTAAGGTAAAAAGAAGATAACAATGGAGGGCAACAGTGCCTTCCATTGTTAGAAAATGACTAATCATGAAAATCATAAATTTAGAAGAATTAAAAAAATTTAATGGAAAAAATGGAAATAAAGCGTATATCGCTTACAAGGGCGGGATTTATGATGTAACTGAAAGTTTTTTATGGAAAGGGGGGAAACATCAGGTAACCCATTATGCAGGTACTGACTTAACAGGAAAACTTCAAAAAGCTCCCCACCGCATAGAATCATTAGAAAAATTTCCAATTATAGGAAAGTTAAAGAAAAACCTGTGAGAAATTAGGATATTTGCAGCTATTGCAGAAGAAATTATGCTATATCGCTACAATAATCCTACTTTAAGATTAGTTCAATATCACCAACTAATTTGTTGTTTAATTGCAAAAAATATCAATATCTATTTCTATAATTAAATATCTTTAAAAGATTATTTGTTTTGTAAATTTGTTACTATTTTTTACTTTCAAGATCCTTAATCAGAAACTTCATCTCTTCTATCTCACTGATCTGTGCCTCGATTATGCGTTTGGTAAGGTCTCTTACCCGTGGATCTTCTATATTAGCCCGTTCACTGGTCAAAATGGCAATGGAATGGTGTGGTATCATAGCCCTCATATAAGATACATCTCCTACTGTTTTCTGGCTTCTTACCAAAAAGACCATAAGTACAATTACAATAAAACTGCCTATAAAAATAGATATGTTTACCAGCTTTTTTTTATGCATCTTAAACATAAACCCCATCATGATAATTGCCATTACTGCCCCCATAAGGATAGCCATATAGGCCCTGGTCTCACTGAAAAATATATGGGCCAACTTGAATGTGTTAAAATACATTAAGATGAACATAACTACTGTTGATGTTGCAATCATTGCACCAAATCTTACATAACTCTTCATAAGTTAATCTCCTCTTTTTAATTGGCTTCTTATTTACTTAATAGCATTAAGGGAAAGCCTAAACAAAAATAAATTAATTAATTTTAGAAATTATAGATACCAGTATTGTAATTTCAAATTAATTATTTTTTTAGGTTCTTTTATAGAATATCTTTGCTATAGGTAGTCACACATTTTATACTTCATCTTTAATAATAAAATAATATCCAGGATATTAATTATTTAATTTTTGCAGTTATCTATATTTTAATATAAGGCTTTTTTTCTAATTAACTGGGTAATAATTCCCAGAGTGACAACAACAAGCCCGCCTATGGTTACAATTATCACAGGCTCTGAGATAATGCTTACACTAAGCCTCTTTAACAATATGCCTAAAAAAGCCCAATCAACCACAAGCGCATAATAAATATCATTTCTTGAAAATAGAACCGCTATTGTTATTAAGATTCCAACTATTATTACTAAAACAGTCCAGAATTGCTCACTTAGTCCAAATCTGTTCCAATTTATATCAACAAGCACTGCAGTGACATTAGCTATAGTTGCAATAGTTATCCAGCCTAAATAAACGCTAAATGGTATATGCACTAAAAATTTTTTAAGCTTATCTGTATTTGATTTTCCAATATTTAAGCGCAGATAAATAATTAATAAGCTTGCAAGAAGCAGCAGCATGATTATCAAGGATAGAATCACTAATTCATAATGCCAAGCAAATATCCATCCAATATTAAAAATTGATGATATAAAAAAGAATATGCCTATTCTTTCAATAAAACTATAGCCACTTTCATTTCCCTTAAAGGCAATTACTATTTGGTATATAACATATAAGGCTAAAAGCATGTAAATAATTCCCCAAATTGAAAAAGTAAGTCCAGCCGGGACAAAAAGATTAGGATAAAGATCGGAAAGTTCTCCAGTATTCCTATTATTTATCGGAATTATATTTGCAAGTGCATTAACAATTACTACTCCAAGAAATCCTAATAAGTTCAAAAAAGAAAAAGCTATTCTTAATGATTTTTTTTGCATATTACTCCTTAAGTTAAAATATTATAAATTATAAAAGTTTAATAAAAAAGATTTAATATTAATTCTTTAATACTAAATTTTTGCCCGACCTTTTAGCTTCATACATTGCATTGTCAGCAATTTTTATTAAAGAATCAGCAGTCATGCCTTCCCTGTATTGGCATAATCCTATACTTAAAGAGGTTTCTTTAGTATCTAACTTATTATATTGTTCCATTATTCTTGCAGCAACCCCGGTTGCTTTTTTTCTTTCTGTATTTACTAAAATTACAACAAATTCATCTCCGCCATACCTTGCAGCACAATCAATTCCGTCCCTAATGCTTTCGTTTAATATTTTTGCTGTCTCTTTTAACAACCAGTCTCCCCTTAAGTGTCCATACGTATCATTATATTTTTTGAAATTATCTATATCTAGCATAAGTAAACTTAAGGGATTTTTATATCTTTTGTATCTTTTAATTTCCTTATAAAGGGAGTGGTAAAAATACCTTTGGTTATAAATGCCGGTTTGAAAATCTCTAATGGACTGGTCACTTAATAAATTTATTAACTTTTTATAACTTGTTATGTCTTTAAAAATTGCCAAGCTACCAATAAGGCTATCGCCTTCCGTAAAAGGAGAAATTTCAACTTCATAGCTTTTTTTATCTTCCCCTATTTTAAATGTTAGCTCTTCATTCTGTTTTTCTTTAACTTGATTTTTTAGATATTCTACAATCTGTAGGGCTATTTTTTTATTAGTCGCATTATTTAAAATGAATTCAATTATTTCTTCTAAAGTTATACTTTCCTTTTTTGCAGGTTTTTTGTTTAATAAATTTAAGAACGCTAAATTAATAAAAGAAATGTTTCCCTCATTATCCAATATTATAATTGGGTCATTAGAATATTTAGCTATTCTAAAAATATTTTTAACTAAAAAAGGAAAAT
>JAGYOJ010000016.1 GCA_018399435.1 Actinomycetota bacterium
TGCCTGCCAAGCCCCTTGTTCCTGTTCCCCTTATAATATTCATTAGTACTGTCTCTATATTGTCATCAGCATTATGGCCAATGGCTATCTTGTCTATTTTATGTTTGTGGCATATATCTTTTAGGATTTTTAATCTTAATTCTCTAGAACCTTTTTGAAAAGAGAGTCCCCTTTTTTTGCACCATTTCTCTGCATTTATCTCTTTAGCTATTAGTTTAATGCCTTTGTTTTTGCATAGGTTCTTTACAAAAATAGCATCCTGTTTTGACTGTCCGTCTCTTGTCATATGATCCAGGTGGAATGCAGAAAGTGAAAGGCTATATTCTTTTTTTAATTTAACCAAACTATGCAGTAAAAAAACCGAGTCAGGGCCTCCTGATATAGAAATTGTTACTCTATCATTGGGTTCTAGCATATGGTAATAAGAAATTGTCTCTTTTACTTTGTCTATTAGAGTTTTTAGCATGAATCAAACTTTTATTTTTAATTCTTTTAAATTTTCCTTTATAAATTCTGCGGTATATTCAGGCTTTGTTATATTTATATTTACCCCAGTCCCCATTTCAAACCCTGCTTTTATGGTTAATTTTGGAATCAATTCAAGATGCCAGTGAAAATATTTGCTGGTATCCATAAGAGTTGGGCTTGTATGTATATAATAATTGAAAGGCGGATTATCCAGGTTTTTATAAAAAAAATCAAGCATTACTTTTAAACAATAGGCAAAAGACTTAGTTTGTTCATTTGTCATTTCTTCAAAATTATGGGCATGCCTTTTAGGCACAATCCAGGTCTCATAAGGTGAGCCGGAAGCAAAAGGCTCAAAAACCAAGAAATCTTTATTTTCAAAAACCACTCTCTTATCTTCTTCCTTTTCAAATTTTAAAATATCACATATTGCGCAGCTATTTTTGCTATTAAAATATGCAAGAGTTCCACTTAATTCTTTGCCCAGAACAGGCGGAATCATTGGCAAGCCAAAAAGCTGGGAATGTATATGGTCAAGCGAAGCGCCCGCTTCTTTGCCTTGGTTATGCATTATAATGATGGACTTTATCTTTTCATCCTCCCGCAAAGAGAGCATCCTATTAACATATGAGTTTATCATCACTTCTAGTTCTTTTAGCCCTAGTTCTGCAATATTACAGATATGCTTTGGTGAAATAATTATTACCTCATGGACACCAAATCCGCTCATTTTATCATAGATGCCTATTTTGGAAGTATCTAATGGTAAATTAGAAATAAGGGCAGGAAATTTATTAGGCACAACCCTTACTTGCCAGCCGCTGGTGTCAGGTTTGCGCTCTTTTATTGAATTAATTGCAAAAACTTCTTTAGGCGTCATGCTTTCATTGCCAGCACAAAATGGGCAGCTTTCTGGGCAAGTTTTAATTTTTTTATAGGAAGTACCTTTTTTAAACTTATCTGGCCTTTTTGCCCTTTCGGTAGCAATTATTACCCACTCGCCGGTAATTAAATCTTTCCTAAACTCAGGCAAATCAATACCTCCTTTCCATATTAAACTGGTATTATATTCTTTTATAATATAAATGCAAATTAGCTAATTAGAGCCTTTATTTTTTCTTTTAATTCTTTTAAATCAGAACTTTTTACTAAATATTCATCTGCAGCCCAAGTAGAAAAATCTTGTGAATATTCTCCATAAGCAGTATATAATATGATGGGTATTTTCTTATCAATTTTTCTTATCTTATGCATTAGCTCTATGCCATCCATGTCTTCCATCTTTATATCGATAGTTATTAAATCGGGCCCCTCTTTTACATATTGGTTAAAACCGCATTCAGCATCTTTTGCCGTTAATACATCATAACCTTCATCAATTAATTCATCTCTGTATAAATTTCTAATATTATCTTCATCCTCTATTACTAAAATCTTCTTCATTTTTTACCGCCTCCAGAGGCAACTCAATAATAAATACTGTGATATCTTCCTTGCTTTTTACATTTATAGCGCCATTGTGGTCTAGTATAATATTCTTAGTTACTGTTAATCCTAAGCCTGTGCCTGTTTTTTTACTAGAAAAAAATGGAAGAAATATTTTTTCTAGGTCCTTGGATTCAATAATAGATCCTTTATTCTCAATTTTTATAATTACCTTCCCTTTTTTGCCTTTTTCTAAAAATATGTTTACTATATCGCCCCTATAAGAAGCTTCTATAGAATTTTTAATGAGGTTTATAAAAGCTTGCTTTAAATGCTGGGCTGAACCATTAATAATTACCCTGCGGGGTAATGACTTGCCTATATTAATATCAATTTTAACTTCATTTTTTTCTGCATAAGAAGAAATTATGTCAACACATTCCTTTAATACATTTATTATATTAATTTTTTTAAAGTTTATTTTTTTGCTATGGCTAAAATGAAGAGTATTATCTAAAATTGCTTCTAACCTTTCTGTTTCATTTACTATAATTGAAATATTTTTAACTTTTACCTTCTGGCCGCTTAACAATTTCCTTTCTGCCCGCCTTGCATAACCGCCTATTGCAATCAGGGGATTTCTAATTTCATGTGACACCTGTGCAGCAAGTTCACCTAAATGCGCAAGTTTTTTAAAATCTTCCAAGCTTCTTTCTAACTTAATTTTTTCAGTTATGTCATCTAATATAATTATTATTCCATCAATTTTATTATTAGCATTTTTTAAAATGCTTAAATTTAAATTGCATATTTTCTTTTCACTTGTTCCAAAACTACAGTTTACTTTTTCAAAAATTTTACTTTTTTCTTTCTTTAAAACCTTTTTTACATACCTTTTTATATTAACACCCTTTATTTCTAGCTTATGCTTTGCCACATTAGATCCCGGAGGGCGCTCTTTTTCTTGTTAAACATCCTGCAGAAATAAGAGTTGCAGGCCCTTATAAGAGCCTCTTTATTAACAACACAAATCCCTATAGGAATATTTTCAACAATATTTTCATTATATTCTTTTAAATAGTTAATCTTTTCATTTACCTTAACCAGTTTTTCAATAATTTTTTTAAGGTCCTGGTAAGCATTTGCATTATCAATTGCAAGAGTAGCTTGCTGGCTAAGCATGTATAAAAAATTTATATCTTCCTGGGTTATTATTCTCTGGTTATATTTATTATCAACTATCAATATACCCACAGGATTTTTAAATGATGAAAGAGGTATGATGCAAAATCTAGGATAATCTATGTAATCCAATAATTTTTTTTCAAAATCTTCCTTTCTATATTTTCCAGAATCTAGGTCAATATTTTTAATCTCATTTTGCTTATAAGACTTTGCAACTAACTTATCAGAGGATATAGGAATTTTAATCTCTTTTATTTTTTTATCTAATTGTGAGGGGACACTTTTGTTTCCGGTTTGCTTTTCCAGAAATTCTTCAAGAGAATAATCTTTTTCGTTTATGTCTTCCCAGATATTTGCTGAATCTTCTGCGTTCTCTGGTCCTACTGCCATCCTGCCAGATAAGTATTTATTTTTTCTATCTACCAAAAATAGGTGAGCCCTATTATAGCCAAAACCATTCCCGAAAGTAACTCCGGTTAGTATAAACCTCAGTACTTTATCAATATCCAGGGTTGAAGATATATATTTAGATATTTGATAAAGAATATTTAATTTTCTTAATACTGCCCTACCCTCTATCATGATTTTAGGCATAATTAACTTGAATATAATTTTTTATATTCTCTAGCTGAATTTTTCCATGAAAAATCTTTATCCATTCCATTCTTTATGATTTTATTCCAAAGCCGGCCATTATTATAGAATTCAAGTGCTGTATCTAATGACTTTAGCAAATCTTTGGGCGTATATTTTTTGAATTTAATGCCAGTACCGCCTGCTTCTATGTCGTCTTCTGAACCTATATTATTAATAGTATCAGATAATCCTCCCGTATCCCTTACCGCTGGCACAGTGCCATATCTTAAGCTTATAAGTTGGCCCAAACCGCAAGGCTCGTATTTAGATGGCATTAAAAATAAATCACTGCCGGAATAAATCCTTCTGGCCAGCCCATCATCATATAGAATATGGACACTTAACCTGCCAATATTTTCTTTCTTCAATTTTTTAAGCATTATGTGGTATTTTTCTTCTCCTGTTCCTAAAATAATTAATAGGTATCCTTTGCCAAGTATATCTTTCATGCTTTCAATTATTAAATCTATCCCCTTTTGCTCAGACAATCTTGATATAACGCCAATTAAGGGATTATCTATATATTCTTTATTAAAATATTTATTTATTAAATAATCCTTACATTCTTTTTTGCCAGTCAGGTTATTCAAGCTATAATTTTTTACAATCTTAGAATCTTTTTCTGGATCCCATAAAACATAGTCTATTCCATTAACTATTCCGCTTAAGTCTTTCTGCCTGGACCTTAGAACACCATCTAAATCATGACCATATTCAGGCGTGAGTATCTCTTTTGAATAACTGGGGCTAACAGTTGTGATTTTATCTGAGAAAAGTATTCCGCCTTTCATAAAATTAATCTTTCCGTAAAATTCCAACCCTCTAATATTGAAATATTTATCCCCCAATCCATTGTAATCCAGTATTTCTTTGCTAAAAATACCCTGGTAAGCTAGATTGTGTATAGTAAAAACAGTGGATGTATTCCTAAAAAAATCTTTATTTGGCAAATTATTTTTCTTTATTTCCCTGAGGTAAACAGGAATAAGCCCGCAATGATAATCATTTAAATGAATAGTATCCACACTTAAATCAAGCTCTTCAAGGACCTCGAGTATAGCTTTTGAAAAAAAACTAAACCTTTTGCCATTATCCCTGTAATCCCCTTTTGGCGTGCCGTACAAATAATTTCTATCAAAAAAATCATCTTTTTTAATAAAATAAAAATTTATGCCGCCAATTTCAGAAACAAGCACATCAAAAAATTCTTCATTATTTTCATTCATGGATACATTTAACTTTGACTTTATTTTCTCGAATTTATGCTCTTTTTTAAAAATTGAATTATAAAAGGGCATAGTGACAAAACATTCCACACCCACTTTTTTTAGTGCAAGTGGCAAGGCGCCTGCTACATCAGCTAAACCACCTGTTTTTGCAAATGGAACCGCTTCTGTTGTACACATGGCTACTCTCATCTATTCCCCCTTTTTCTTGTTTGCCTTAATAACATATTACTCTAACTTTAAAAAATGTAAAAACTAAAAATACTTTTACATATATTATATAATGAATTCAGTAGGTTAAATTAAATAAGGCAAATAAATATTTTAATATGCAAAATAAATACAGTACGGACAATTCAATAAGCAAAATCACTGATGATGATATATACCTTTTTAATGAAGGCAACCACTTCCATCTTTATAATAAATTAGGTGCGCATTATGTAAAAAAAGGCAATCTGGAAGGCTACTGCTTTGCGGTTTGGGCTCCAAATGCAAATAAAGTTTCAGTTTTTGGAGACTTTAATGGATGGGATAAAAATTCCCATAATCTGAGGCCAAAAAAAAGCTCTGGTATATGGGAAGGCTTTATTAAAGATATTAAGCCCGGAAGTTATTATAAATACCATATTGTTTCTAATTATAATAATTATACTGTTGATAAGCCTGACCCCTATGGATTTTATTATGAAAAACCGCCACTCACTGCATCCATTACCTATAATTCAGAATATAGGTGGAGTGATAAAGAATGGATGGAAAAAAGGTCAAAATTTCATGACTTAAATTCCCCTATTTCAATATATGAAATCCATCTTGGGTCATGGAAAAGAAAAGTTGAAAAAGGAAACCGCTGGCTAAATTACAAAGAAATTGCCCACTTGCTTGCAGATTACTTAAAGGATACAGGTTTTACCCATGTTGAGCTAATGCCTGTCATGGAACACCCTTTTTATGGCTCGTGGGGTTATCAAATAACAGGCTTTTTTGCCCCTACTTCCCGGTATGGCAGCCCTGATGATTTTAAATATTTTATTGACTGCCTGCATGAAAATGGAATAGGAGTTATACTTGACTGGGTACCCTCCCATTTCCCTAAAGACGAGCACGGGCTTGGTTTTTTTGATGGCACCCATCTTTATGAACATTCAGACCCTAAAAAAGGCCTGCATCCTGATTGGGACAGCCTGATTTTTAATTATGGAAGAAATGAAGTCCAGAGCTTTTTGATAAGCAATGCGATGTTCTGGCTTGACAAATTCCATATTGATGGCTTAAGGCTTGATGCTGTAGCTTCAATGCTTTATCTAGATTATTCAAGGAAAGAGGGGGAATGGATTCCAAATGAATATGGGGGGAATGAAAATATAGAAGCCATAAAATTTTTAAAAAAATTTAACCATGCAGTTTATAGCAATTACCCTGATGTCCAGACAATTGCAGAAGAATCTACTGCCTGGCCGATGGTTTCAAGGCCAACCTATATAGGCGGGCTTGGTTTTGGAATGAAATGGGATATGGGCTGGATGCATGATTCCTTATTATATTTTTCCAAGGACCCCGTACATAGAAAATACTATCATGATACTTTAACCTTCAGAATGATTTATGCTTTTAATGAAAATTTTATCTTGCCGCTATCCCATGATGAAGTTGTACATGGCAAAGGCTCCCTAATTAGCAAAATGCCTGGCGATGACTGGCAAAAATTTGCTAACCTCAGGCTCCTCTTTTGTTATATGTTTACACAACCAGGCAAAAAGATGCTTTTTATGGGGCAAGAATTTGGGCAATGGTCGGAATGGTATCATGAAAAAAGCCTTGACTGGCATCTCCTAGAATATGGGCCACATGATGGAATAAAAAAGCTAATTTCTGACTTAAATGCTCTTTACAAAAAAGAAGAAGCCCTGCACCAAGTTGATTTTAGCCCCCAGGGTTTTGAATGGATAGATGGGAGCGATTACAAGTCCAGCATTATAAGTTATTTGAGAAAAAATAAGGATAATAGCAAATATATGGCTACAATATTAAATTTGACGCCTGTAGTCCGGGAAAATTATAGGATTGGGGTGCCTGAAAAGGGGTTTTACAAAGAAACTATAAATACGGACTCAAGCTATTATGGAGGCAGCGGAATTGGAAACCTTGGAGGCAAGAACACGGAGGATATTCCATTTCATGGAAGGCCTTATTCAATAAATATTACATTGCCCCCTTTATCTGGAATTATATTTAATTTAGAAAATGAAAGAAGTTAAAGAAATTGGCCATAAATATATTGGCAATGGCAGATGCAGGTTCAGGGTATGGGCTCCGCTTACCAATAATATAATTTTGCTTTTAAAAGACAAATCCAAAAAAAGGTTATTTCCATTGAAAAAAGACAGGTTTGGATACTGGGAAATAATTACTAAAAATACTTATCCGAAAGAAAAATATTACTATTTAGTTGATGGCAAAAAAAGGCCGGACCCGGCATCTTTCTGCCAGCCAGAGGGTGTCCACAAGGCTTCTGAGATAATTGATTTAAGTAGTTTTAATTGGGATTCTAAAAGCTGGAAAAATCCTCCTTTAAAAAATTATATTATATATGAGCTACATATAGGCGCTTTTACTTCTAAGGGAGACTTTTACGGGGCAATAAAGCATTTAGATAGAATAAAAGATACGGGAATAAATGCAGTTGAAATTATGCCTGTGTCCCAATTTCCAGGAGATAGGAATTGGGGGTATGATGGAGTTTTCCCGTTTGCTGTCCAAAACAGTTATGGAGGGCCTGCTGCCTTATTAAAATTTATAGATGAAGCCCATGTGAGAAAAATTTCAGTAATTTTGGATGTTGTTTATAATCATCTTGGCCCCGAGGGAAATTACCTTAATTGTTACGGACCCTATTTTACTAATAGATATAAAACAGTTTGGGGAGATGCCATAAATTTTGACGGCAGTTATAGCGATGAAGTTAGGAATTATTTTATCTTTAATGCACTTTATTGGTTTAAATACTACCATATAGATGCTTTAAGGCTAGATGCTGTACACAGCATCTATGATAATGGATCCGTGCATTTCCTTTCTGAGCTTAAGCAGAATATTGAAAAATATAATAAAGATGAAGGCCAAAACCATTATTTAATAACAGAAAATGATTTAAATGATAGCAAGGTTGTAAAAACGGAAAATGGCGGTTATGGGATTGACGCCCAATGGAATGATGACTTCCACCATTCAATACATGCCCTTATGACTGGCGAAAAAAAGGGCTACTATATTGATTTTGGCAAATTATGGCACTTTAAAAAAACATTTTCACAGGGCTATGTTTATGGAAATGCTTACTCCGTATTTAGAAAGAAAACACATGGCAGCATTAGCAAAGGAATACCTGCAAGTAAATTTGTTGTTTTTATACAAAACCATGACCAAATTGGAAACCGGCCACAGGGCGAAAGGTTAACAGTTTTAATAAGCTTTGAGGCATTGAAAGTGTCTGTAGCCCTTATGGTATTATCCCCCTATATACCTTTAATCTTTATGGGCGAAGAATATGCAGAAGATAAGCCTTTTCTTTATTTTGCAAGCCATTCTGATAAAGATTTAATTAAATCAGTAATAAATGGAAGAAAAGAAGAATTTTCCTCCTTTAATTGGGAAAAAAGTCCGCCGGATCCGCAAGATAAAAAAACTTTTTTAAATTCCAAACTCGATTTTTCCAAGTTAAAACAAAAAAAGCATAAAATAGCAAATGAGTATTACAAAAAAATAATTGCATTAAGAAAATCTGATACTTTGTTAAATAAACTGAGCAATAAGCATATAAAAATAGAAATAAATGAAGAAAAAAAGATAATGGTAATTCATAGGGGATGTGGCCAAAAACAAATACTTTATTTAATAAATTTTAATAATAAGCCTGCTACTATTTCAATAGATAATGGAGGGAAATGGGAAAAACTGCTAGACTCTTCAAGAAAAAAATGGCTGGGGCCAGAAGCTATGCTTCCCAAGATAATAAAAGGCAATAAAAATTATAATATTAATGGCTTAAATATAGGGATCTATAAAAAAATATAGATTATTGCTAAAAGGAAATAATTTGAATAAAATCTATATATGGATAAATATATTTGCATACATGGACATTTTTATCAGCCTCCCAGGGAAAATCCATGGCTTGAAACAGTAGAGCTCCAGGATTCGGCCAGGCCATACCATGACTGGAATGAAAAAATAACTACTGAGTGTTATGCGCCAAATACTGCTTCAAGAATAATTGATGAAAATGGCAAAATTATAGATATTGTTAATAATTATAATAAAATTAGTTTTAATTTTGGCCCCACACTTCTCAAGTGGCTTAAAAAAAATAGAAATGAAATTTATAATTCTATAATAAATGCTGACATAGAAAGCCAAGAAAATTTTTCCGGACATGGCTCTGCTATTGCCCAATGCTATAATCACATGATAATGCCCCTGGCTAAAAGCAAGGACAAAAAGACACAAATACATTGGGCTATTAAAGATTTTGAATATCATTTTAAAAGATACCCTGAAGGAATGTGGTTGCCTGAAACTGCAGTAGATTTAGAGACTTTAGATTATTTAGCTGAATTTGGAATTAAATTTACTATTCTTGCGCCCCACCAGGCAAAAAGGGTAAAAAAAATTGGGGAGCAAGAATGGGTAGATTTAAACAGCCCAAAAATTGACCCAAAAATGCCTTATCAAATTGAACTTCCCTCAGGAAAACGATTGAGTATATTTTTCTATGATGGCCCCATATCTAATGATATAGGATTTGGGAATTTACTTGAAAACGGCCAGGGATTTGCTGATAGGCTTATATCTGCTTTTAAAGATGATAGCTCCCCCCAATTGGTAAATATTGCAACAGATGGCGAAACTTACGGCCACCACCACCGCTTTGGAGACATGGCCCTTTCTTATTGCATCCATTACTTAGAGGCAAATAATCTGGCAGAAATTACTAATTATGGCCAATACCTGGAAAAATTCCCTCCCACCCATCAGGTTGAAATCCATGAAAATTCATCATGGAGCTGCATGCATGGGATTGAAAGATGGAAAAGTGATTGCGGCTGTAGTACTGGCATTAATAAAAACTGGAACCAAAAATGGAGGGCTCCCCTGCGTAAAGCAATGGATTGGCTAAGTGATGAAGCAGAAAATATATATAATGAACAAATTATAACTTATTTTGACCAGCCCTGGGCCATAAGGAATGAATATATAAAAGTAATTTTAAATAGAAGCAGGGAAAATGTAGAAGAATTTTTTAATAAGCATAAAAAAAGGGACTTAGATTTAGAAGAGAAAGTGCATGCCTTAAAGCTATTAGAGATGCAAAGACATGCCATGCTGATATTTACAAGCTGCGGCTGGTTTTTTGATGAAATCTCTAGAATTGAAACTGTACAGGTTATGATGTATGCAGCCAGGTTGATACAGCTTGCAGAAGATACAGCCGGGAAAAGCCTTGAAGAAAAATTCCTTAGCATTTTAGAAGAAGCTCCCAGCAATATTAAGAAATATAAAAATGGGAAAAATGTATACCTAAAATTAGTAAAGCCTGCAATTCTTGACCTGTTTAGGGTTGGCATTAATTTTGCAGTATCCTCTGTTTTTGAAAATTATCCCGAACATACAAAAATCTATTGCTATGAAATTAACACAAATATTTACGAAAGAATAAAATTAGGCAGACAAAAATTAGCCATAGGAAAATCTACCCTTAATTCTTTGATTACCTGGGAACAAATAGTTGTAAAATTTTCCATACTTCATTTTGGGGACCATAACTTATTGGGAGGGATAAAAGAATTTGAAAATAAAGAATCATTTAAACAAACATATAAAGAAATTAAAAATACATTTTTAAGCAGTGATATCCCCCAAACCATAACCTTAATGGACAAATATTTTGGATCGCATAATTATTCACTATGGCATCTTTTTAAGGATAAGCAAAGAGAAATTATTTCTAAGGTTGCCAAACCTGCAATAAAGGAAATTGAACAGCTTTACAGGCAAATATATAGCCATAATTATCCCATCATGCAGGCGATGAAACAAACTGGAGCGCCTCTCCCGGAAGCTTTCTTGCAAACTATTAAGTTTATATTTGACTCAGATATAATAAAGATAATAAGCGGCAAGAAAACAAAGATAAAGAAATTAAAAAAACTGGTTGAAGAAATAAAAAGGTGGCAAATCCAGCCTGACAAGGAAACTATTAATTATGAAGCAAGTAAAAATATAAATAAATTAATGGAAAAATTATATAAAGCACCTAGAGATAAATTATTGCTCAAAACCATAAAATCTATCTTGCAGACCTTAGAGCCACTTAATTTAGATTTTGATTTATGGAAAACCCAAAATATTTATTTTAAATTAAGCAAAAATTTTTATCCAGAGATGTTAGAAAGCTCTAAACAGGGAGACCAAAAAGCCAAAGACTGGGTAAAATATTTCGAAGAACTAGATGGATACCTTCCTTCAAGGAGCCTCTAATGAGCACTCCCCTGGCAACTTACAGGATCCAATTTTCAAAAGACTTTAAATTCTTAGATGCTAAAAAACTTAAAAATTACTATTCAAAACTTGGCATTTCCCATATTTATGCATCTCCAATATTTAAAGCAAGGAAAGGAAGCAAAAGCGGGTATGATATTGTAGACCCGAATGAAATCAGTGAAGAAATAGGCGGATACAAAGGACTTATAGCATTAATAAGTGAGCTTAAAAAATTGAATATATCCTGGATACAAGATATTGTGCCCAATCATATGGCTTTCGATTCTTCCAATAAGCCGCTAACCGAAATTTTTAAGAGAGGCAGAAAGTCTGACTTCTATAATTTTTTTGACATTGACTGGAATACACATATAAAAGAATTAAAAGGCAGGGTTTTGGCGCCTTTTTTAGGGGAACCTTATCTAAAAGCTTTAAATGAAGGTAGAATAAAAGCATCTTTTAGCAGCCAGGGGCTGCAGATAATTTATAATAGTTTATGTTTCCCAGCAAAAATTGATTCATATAGATACATGCTAGAAATTAAGCCAGAACTTCTAGACCCGGAGCTAAAAAACTTATCTAACCTGGAAGACGGTAAATTGTTTAAAAAATTATGTTATTTATATAATTCCAATTCCAATAGCAAAAGAGCTATAAACAATATTGTAAAATTTATAAACAAAAACAAAATTTACCTAAATACCCTTATTTCAAAGCAAGTATATAAATTATCATTTTGGAAAACTGCTACAGAACAGATAAATTACAGGAGATTTTTTACCATAAATCACCTAATTTGCACCAGTACACAAAAAAAAGCAGTTTTTAATTTCCTCCATTCCCTTGTATTTGACCTTTGCAAAAAAAACTATTTTTCAGGATTAAGAATTGACCATGTGGATGGATTGTATGACCCTCTCCAGTACTTGAAAAGAGTTAAAAAAAGGATAAGTAATAAATTTTTAATTATTGAAATAATATTGCAAAAAAAAGAGCGCTTGCATAAAAAATTTCCTGTAGGGGGAACTACAGGCTATGATTTTTTAAACTATTTAAATGGTATTTTTTGCAAGATGGAAAATAAAGATAAGTTTATAGGTATATACTCAAATTTTATTGGCAAAAAAGTTAATTACGGTAATTTAGTTTATCGGAAAAAACGCCTAATTTTATATAAGCACATGAATGGAGACCTTGAAAATTTGCTGCAAGAAATTAAAAAGAACTCAAAAAAAACTGGCAAATTAGAAAATTTATCATTTTATTCCATTAAAAGGGCAATTGGAGAAGTTTTGTGCTTTTTGCCTGTTTATAGGACCTACTTTTCTAATAGTTATGAAGAAAGTGATAAAAAATATATACAAGAAGCTATATTAAAAGCAAAGAAAAAAAACCCGGACCTATATTATGAGCTAGATTTTTTTGAAAAAATATTTTTTTCAAAACAGAAATGCGTAAAAAAATTTATTTTAAAATTTCAGCAGCTTGCTAGCCCCCTTATGGCTAAAGGCTTGGAAGATACTGCTTTCTATATCTATAATCCCTTAATATCCTTAAATGAAGTTGGGGGATTTCCAAATAATTTTGGGGTAAGCAGAAAAGATTTTTATGAATTTAATAAATACAGGCATAAAAACTGGCCAAATTCATTAAATGCTACTTCCACGCATGACACTAAAAGGGGCGAAGATATAAGGGCAAGGATAAATGTATTATCAGAAATCCCTGAAAAATGGGAAAGTGCCGTAAAATACTGGGGAAAAATAAATAAGGGCAAAAAAGAAAAAATTAATGGCTATTTATGCCCGGACAGCAATGATGAATATTTTCTGTACCAAACCCTTATTGGAAGTTATCCTTTCGGAAATTTTGATAAAGAAAAATATTTAGACCGTATTAACAGTTATTTAGTTAAGGCAGTCAGGGAAGCCAAAATACATACAGCATGGCTAAAACCTGATATTGAATATGAAAAAGCATTTAATAGGTTTGTGGAAAAAATTTTAGAAGATGAATTTTTTTTGTCGAGTTTCAATAAATTATTTGAAATAGTCTCCCATTATGGTATTTTTAATTCCCTTGCCCAAATAATAATAAAAATTACTTCTCCGGGGATCCCTGATTTTTACCGGGGCTCTGAATTATGGGATTTAAATTTAGTAGATCCTGATAACAGGAGAAAAGTTAATTATAATAAAAGGGAAAAATTTTTGGATGAGATTATTAAAGATAAAAATTTAGGAAAAATTTTAAGAAGTAAAGA
>JAGYOJ010000160.1 GCA_018399435.1 Actinomycetota bacterium
AAATAAATATGGATATACCGGATTACATAGGCAAAGATTTTTTAAAAAAATTAATGGGCGGAAGGCTAAATCCAAAGCTTGAAGAAATACTTAAAGAAAAAACGCAGCAGTGCATCAGCAATATAGACCCAAAAGCAATTTATAATAAATATAAAATAGAAAAAATAGAAAATGATACAGTATATTTTCAATCAAAAAATATATTTAGAGGCCCAAATATTGCAAAGATACTTAAAGGTTCTGAAATAGCATTAATATTTGTTTTTACCCTCGGAAATAAAATAGATAAGATAATAAAGGAAACAAATAATAAAGGCGATTCGCTTTCAACTATAGTAATGGATGCTGTGTCTACAAGCCTGTTGACGCTTCTTGGAGAACATTTTACAAAAATAGCCCAAAAAGAAGGGGTAGAAGAAAATAATTGGGGAGCTACCTGTACTTATTCTCCGGGCCAATATGATTGGACCATAGAAGAGCAAAAAGAAATTTTTGAGATGCTTCCTGCAGAAAAGATAGGCGTAAAACTTAATCAAAGCTTTTTAATGGTTCCATTTAAATCCGTGTCTGGAGTTTATGGTTTTGGCCCTAAAAACAAAATAAATAAGACAAAAGTTGCATGTGAGCTCTGCCCAAGGGAAAATTGCATTAGCAGAAGGAATTAATTTTTTTAACTTAAATAATTCTTTTTTATAGCCCAACTATGGATTACAAAATAGCTTTGCAAAATTATAAATTGTGAATTATTAAAATTATTGTTAGCTATTAACTTTTTCTTTTTCCAACTTTTGTTGTTCTTTATGTGAAAGCTCAGAAAATTTAATTAACCTATTATGTGGGCAGGCTTCCACACATTCTCCACATAATGTGCATTTTGAAAAATCAAATTCAGGTATATTTTTTTCATTATTCCAAATTATTGCATCGTATTCGCACGACTTAAAACATTTCCTGCAGTGTATGCAGCCTTCATCACATCTCTCCCTTCCAGGAATATTTTTTACCGGCTCATAACTGCATCTATAAACTATGGTAGCATCAGCTGGAACTAAAGATATGATATTTTTAGGGCATTCATTAACACATAGGCCACATCCAGTGCATTTATCTGGATCAATAACTGCCACATTCCTTGCCTTATCAACCTCAATTGCGTCCTGCGGGCAAACTTTTGCACAATCTCCTAGACCCAGGCAGCCATACGGGCATCTCTTAAAACCGCCAAGCAAATTATTGGCTGCCTTACATGTATTAATGCCATTGTAGTCTCCTAAAGGTGTAGTTACACCATAACAGCGAACCACTGCTTTCTTGTTCATTGCAGAAGCATCTATTTTTATATCTAGAACTTCTTCTAGCTCTGACCGCATCTTTTCATTTTGTATTACAGTAGTGCAAGGATTTTTTGTAATCAGGCTCTTATCTTTTGCAACTGCCTGGGCATATGCAAAACAGCCAGGATAACCGCAGGCTCCACAATTATATCCTGGAAGGCATGCTTCAACTTTTTGCGCCTTTTTTAATGACTCAGATTCCTTGGGCAAGGCTCTATTTACAATAAATATAAGTATTCCACTTACAAGGCCAATTGCACTTAAAATTAATATAATCCAGATCATATCCATATTATCAATTCTCCTTAAAAATTATTATATCATCCCTCTAAACCCTAAGAAAGCAAGGGCTAACATCGCAGCAGTGATAAATGCTATTGGAAGCCCTTCCATGGATTCGGGCGCTTCAGAGAGCTCTAGTTTTTCCCTAATGCCAGACATTATTATCAAAACTAGGCTGAATCCAACTCCTCCGCCAAGGGCGCTAACAGTGCTCTGCAGAATTGTATAATTCTCAGTGGAATTAATAAGGGCTACACCTAATACAGCACAATTGGTTGTAATTAGTGGCAAATAAATCCCTAAGGAATTATATAAAGCTACATTAGTCCTTTTTATAGCCAACTCTACCATTTGCACTAAAGAAGCAATTACTAAAATATAAAGGACTATTCTCATAAACTCTACCTGGAAGGGAACTAATAAATAATTATAAATTACAGTAGTGGAAATAGAAGCTATCAACATAACTAGAGTTACTGCAAGGCCCATGCTAAGGGCATTAGATAATTTTTTAGAAACACCAAAAAATGGGCATAAGCCTAAAAACTTTGCCAGGACTATATTGTTTACTATAGCCATTAATATAAAAATTGAAATTAAATTATTCATTATCAAGCACCCCTATCCATCTAAATACTGCTAACAACACTCCAATTACTAAAAAGGCTCCTGGGGGAGATACAAAAAACCCTAAAGGATTTGAAGAAAGGCCCGGTATATTAAATAACTGAAAACCAAAAATTGACAATGCCCCAGTTCCTAGTATTTCCCTAAAAAGCGAGATCATTATTAAAGCAATAGTAAAACCAAGCCCAATGCCCAGAGCATCAGCAATTGATAGAAACATGCCATTTTTTGAAGCAAAAACTTCTGCCCTGCCAAGTATTATACAGTTAACCACTACCAGGGATAAATAAATGCCTAATGATTCATACAATAGGGGGATATATGCTTCAAACAAGAGGCTAAGGATTGTAACGAAAGTAGCTATAACGACAATAAATACTGGTATCCTGACCAAATCCGGTATTATATTTCTCATTAGAGAAATAATGATATTTGACCCTAGAAGCACAAAAATAACTCCAGCACCCATCCCTAATGCATTGTCTATAGTTCCAGTTACGGCAAGTGTAGGGCATAAACCCAATGCTAGAACAAAAACAGGGTTACATAAAATAATGCCTTTGACAAATTCTTTCCAAAACTCTTTTCCAAAATTTTGTTTCCCTACACAATTATCGCAGTTCTCACAATTATCTATTTTATTTTCCATAAGCAAGACCTCTTACTTTATAGATTTTATCTTTTTTTTCATTTCTTCCCTTACGGCTGAAACTACAGCCTCAGAACTTATAGTTGCTCCTGATATTGCATCAATCTCTCCTCCATTTTTGTTCAAAGCTATGTTCTCAATCTTTAAGCCCTTAAAATCATCAGTAAATGACTCTTCGGTTACCCTGCTGCCTAAGCCTGGAGTTTCAGAATGTGACATGATAGAAACATCTTTTACCTCTAGATTTTTATCTAAACCAACCATTATTGTAATTTCTCCCCCATATCCATTACCTTTAGCTATGAATGCATAGCCTATAGTTTCATCTTCTTTTAGAATATAATATATCTCATCTTCAAGCTCAGAATCAGTCATGCCGCTGTAAATATTTTGTAATTGATTATTTATTTCTTTTCTTTTCTGAGCTTCAACTACTGGAGAAGTTAAAGTATTTAAAAATATTAATACAGTAACTGATACTAATACTACTATAGTTAAAATAATTATTGGATAAACTTTTGTATTTTTAAAATTTGCCATAATTTATCCTGCTTTCTCTTTCTGGTAACCAAAAGGCCTTATTTTTAGATATTTATCAATTAATGGGGTAAATGCATTCATTATTAAAATAGAAAATGCAACCCCCTCAGGCAAAGCTCCAAAATTCCTGATTAATACTGTCAATATGCCTAAACCTATGCCAAAAATAATTTTTCCGTTTCCAGTAACTGGAGAGGTCACATAATCTGTAGCCATAAAAAATGCGCCTATCAATAACCCCCCGGCAAGCACTTGATATAAAATGTCCTTTCCCAGCAAAAACGATCCAAGCGCTACTGTTCCAATATAGAAC
>JAGYOJ010000161.1 GCA_018399435.1 Actinomycetota bacterium
TGTTTATCTGCTCGTGGCCATTGACGTAATTTGATCCTTTAAGGTTCTTGCTGGAAGGCCAGGTAATTACTTTATTGCCAAAAGATATTTTTACCTGGCTATCGCCAATGCTTATGTTTATGTCCACATCTTTATTTCTATTTTTTAAGACATTTGCAAGCAATATTGCTTTTTCCAGCCCATCCCCTAACTTGTAATTCCAGACTTCATCAGGCTGGGCAAGCCTTCCCCCCGGGTATATGGACTTGGCCGGCATTTCTTCCAGTTTGCCTATAACCTCATCATCACTAAAATCTTTACAGGCAGAAATAGAAACAGGATTCCTTTCAACAGCCGCTTTTATAAAAGGCTCCCACTCAGTTTTCGAAAAATCCCTGTAAGCATAAAAAGCAAGGTCTGCAGTTTTGTTTTTTCCCCTTATGGATTCAAGATATGATATTATCTCTTCCCTGTCCATGTCATTTGTTATATTAATAGCTTCAGCTTCTATAAAATCTTTATTATCACCGGGAAGCCTGGGCTCTTCATTACAGAATTCATAAAGCCCATTCAGTATTTCATTTTTTTTCTTGTGCTTGCAATCCAGCTCTTTCATTAACTTATCTAAGCTGCCCTTATCATGGAATTTAATATCATGTTTTTCAAAATAATCAACAAATTTATTTAGCAATATCCTTCCCTCAATAGGCTCTGGATAAAATTCATATTCATCAATTTCCGATAAGAGGTTATCCAGAGTGTTTTTATTCACCCTAAACGGGCTGGTATGTTCATATTCATATACTTTTTCAGCAGCTATATATCTATCCCTGCCATGATAATGGTCTTTAATTTGGAAACAATTTTGGAGATTCCTTTCCTGCCTTAAAAAATTGCATAAAATTTTGAAACTTATATCGGTAACCAGAAAGTTTTTAAGCTTTTTTTCAAACATTCTGTATTTCTTGGCCTCAATTGTAGCTTCAGGATAAACCTTATGGATATAACCTGTATTATGAGATACAATTGTGATTTGCTCATTGCGCATTGCCCTTTGGGCCTTGGCTGAAAGCTCGCTTCCATTAAACCACATATTCTTAGTTACTACCCTCCTGTTATTAGTGAGTATTCCATCCCTTACACATATAAAATTTTGGGAATGTAGGGGAGTTGCCATTAGAAATATATCATCCAGGGGTATTTCACATATAACAAATAAGGCTGCAACATAAAGAGTGGATAAGGATACACATTCACCAGCGCCTTTTTCATAGCCTTGCTTATGTTTAAATGCCTCCATGGCCTCTACTGTTTCTGTTTTCCAGTATGGTATAACATTAGAATCATATTTATCGATTCCAAAATGCTTTCTTATGTCAATATCAAAATAATACTTGTCTCCCCCATAGCCAAAAAGCGCATTACTCCGGCTTATAGCTTCTTCATCCATAAAGGGCGTAAACCTGGAGATCTCTTTTTCTTTTGTAGTAAGGCCCCATGTCTCAAGATCCAGGTTAAAATCAAAGTTATCCATAATAAACTGCTTAAGCCTTAATACTCTCCTATACGGTGTCTTTTTTTCAATGCCCTTAAACCAATGGTTTTCTTTCCACTTCCATATGACTGGTGACATTATATTAGCCAAAACTAGGCTATATAATAATTCAGGGAAAATAAATATTTCCATATCTGATAATGTAATTGCTGAGGAATATCTTTCTATTTCATTTTTATCCATTTAACGCTCCTGTTGTCATTATTATATAGGCTAAACCAATATAACTAGATTTATTTTATTAAAATACTTAAAGTCTCATTCATTTATAAATTCAACTTCTTTTTCAATTTTTTCTAATTTTACTATGTGATATGGTGAGCTTAATGCCTGAGTTACTATATCTGATGGTCCGGGCTTGCTTTCTTCTATATATACATTTAAATTATCATCTGTCTCTATAATTTCTCTTATTTTTATCTCAAAGCCTCCGGTGGGCTGCTGCCCTTGAAAAACTGCAACAACCATGTTCTTATCAAAATTTATTTCCATCACTTTATTTCCATTAATTTTATCCAAGACTTCTTCAAGCCTATCCTGCCCTTTTACGACATAATGTGAAGGGTCAACTATATTGCTATTATACCCTATAGATAAAGTTTCAAATTCAACACTCTTAGCAGCTTCTTCTTCTTGCATGCAACCTGAAACTAAAAAACTTATTAAAAATATTGCAAATATTGGTATTAAAAATTTTACTTTCATCTAATTATCCTCCTTAAATTCGATTACTTCTCCAAGCTCAGCTAAATTCCAAACTTCAGTGGTAGCGTAATTTATTTCATAATTTTTAATTAGAACTTTTGCTTTTCCTTCACTTTCCTCAGGAGCAAAAACCTCATTTGCCTTTTGGTTATTTGAAAAAACAAACCATAAATACCTTTCATCATGTTCTAACTTTGGCAACATATGACTAAATTCCTCATCTACAATAAAACTAACCTCATCGCCTAAAAATTCATGGTCTGCACTATTAACATATTTCCCTTCTACAATAGCCTCCCCTGCAAACTAATATATGCTGAATAATTTTCTTTGCCGTAAGCCCCTAATTCAATGCTTTCAATCCGCATGCCTGCAACTATATCTCCAATCGAAGCATCTTTTGCATTAAAAATATTATCTGCTTTTACTATCTGGGTATCAGTTTCTTTAATTTCAATATCTTTAAGCCCAGCTCCTTGAGCAGGACCAATATTGCATCCAGTACCAATAAAGCAAATTAACAGTAATATTAAGATTGTTATATACTTCATATTTATTCCATAAGTTTACAGTCCATTAAATATTTTATGAAAAATTGGGCTGTTTTCCTAATAACTTGAAATTAGGCAGGCTAAATAAGCCTGCCTTGAAGTTTTATTCAACCATCATTGAATATATTATTGCCCTGGCCTGGCCATCCTTGTTAACTATTATGCCAACCTCAGAGCCTAAAGGAATTTTTCCTAAACTGGCCTCATTTACATATTCCTTTTCACCTTCATCATTTCTTACCACTACGCTGATATACACCCTATAATCTCCAGCCAGTTCTAAATTAGGGCCAACCTCTGTCTCATTTGGTTCATTTATAAGCTGCTCAATTTTAATAGTATTGCCTTCAACATTTTTTAAAATTGCATTTATGAAAAATTCATTTTCCGGGTTAACTTCTTGAATATCAGCCGTAGAAGCAGCATCTATAAAAAACTGGGATATTATGCTTATGGCTTTTCCGTCTTCAACTTTGATTCCAACTTCAGTGCCAAGTGGCACCTTATCTAGTGATATTTGTTTCTGGTATTCTTCTTCTGTCCCCTCTTTTCTAATCAAGACGCTCCTTGTAACCTTGTAATTGCCAGCCAGCTCTAAATTAGGGCCAACTTCTGTCTCATTCGGCTCATTTATAAGCTGCTCTATAACTAAAGCATTATTATTCAAATCATAAGACTTTAATATTGCATTTACAAAGAACTGCCCTGTTTCTTCTTTTTGGGGTTCTGGTTCTATTTCTTTTTGCTCTTCTTTATCAGTTTCCTCAGTCTCCTCTTCTTCTGGCTCTTCTGTTTTTTCTTCTGCCTCTTCTTTGGTTTCAACTATTTCTTCTTCCACTTTTTCTGTAGTTTCTTCTTCTGCCACAACCGCACAACCACTAAAAAGGATGGAAAAAATAAATAATGACATAATTATTACTACAAAAATTTTGCTATGTTTTT
>JAGYOJ010000162.1 GCA_018399435.1 Actinomycetota bacterium
CTGTCATTTATAGACATTGAAAAAATAAAAAGCTACAAAATACTTTAAGAAGATGCAGGTTTGAACATAATGAGATGTCGCAGCAGGATTTAGCAAATGCTGTAGGGGTAACCAGGCTAACAATTCATTCTATAGAGACTGGAAAATTTAATCCTTCAATATTATTGGCATTAAAAATTGCAAAGTTTTTTGAAAAGCCTGTAGAAAAAATATTTTACCTGGAAGAATGACTAAAGGGGTATAGAAATGAAAAAGATAATGCGTTTGAGTAATAATGTTTCTTTAGTTTTGTGTGCAACTTCTATTGGTGGCTTAATTTTTACAAATATATTCTTTCTGGCCCTTAGAAGCGTAATTATAAATAAGGGTGAAGTTGAAAATTTTATTAATAATTTTTCAATACCCGTAGCTTTAGTATATATTCTTTTTGGCCTTTTTCATCTTTCTGCAATATTTACATTAATCCTACAGCTATACTTTTTTAAAAGGGATAATTTCCTACGTTCATTTTTATTTTTTACCGGCATTACTTCTTTATTAATGCTATTTGGGGACTTTGCCCTTTCAAGCGACATATCCAAAGAATACATATTTGGCTTACCCGATGAGTTTAATATATTATTTTTTAGCCAGGCATTGCATTTTATTTTTTATATATTAATGCTAATGCTTTTAATTTTTACCAGGCAAAAAACTATTCAAAAAGAAGATGTTATAAAAGATGAATCAATATTTATTAATACACAATATATAGGAATTTTAAGCGGTATTTCTGGTTTAGTTTTAGTTACAGTTTTTTCATTATTCTATTCAACATTTTATCCTTTACAAACATGGGCATTAAAAGCTGGTGTAATTATTATAAGTATAATAGCCGTGATACCCTATAGTCTTATAGTATTTTATTGGCTGGTAATAAAAACAAGGGAAAAGATTAGTGAATGGTATGATGAGAAGCAATATCAGGATTTAATAAAATCCAGCCTTATTTCGCTTATAGTATCAATATTATTTTTGTTAATAATATTTATATTGCAATATGCTTTTAAAAATTTTGAGTTATTGGATCTTATCTGGTTTCCATTATATTTTTTCTTTGTACTTTTATTGTTTTCTGCAACTACATTGTTTTTTATTAAGAAAGATATCCTATATTTCAAAAAATAATTATATATTAGATTTTTAATGATAGTGCATGGCTTTCATTTTCTATAAATTGCTGAAATATTTTTCCATAATAAGGAACTGGATAGATTATAATAAATTATTTTATAATTATTTTTGTCCATGAATGCATCTAAATTTGCTTTGGTAGTAATCCCATAATTTTGTTTAGAATATAGTTTTCCTATTAATTTAGAGAAACTTGTGAATAGCAGTTCTACTAATAAAAGACAGCCGCCTTTCTTTAAGACCCTATCGATTTCTCCTAGTGCATCTAGCCAATTAGAGATATGGTGTAAAACATTTATGGATAAAACCAGGTCAAAAACCTGGCTTTTAAAAGGCAGGTTGGTGGCATCTGCCTCCAGAAAAGTAATATTTTTTATGTTTCTGCTTTTATCTTTTGCTAAAATAATCTGTTCCTCGTCCACATCAGCTCCTGCCACTTTCCATTTATATCTCTCTGCTATGTGTATTGAAACTGCCCCGCTGCCACAACCTATTTCTAAAAAATTAGAATTGGGATTAATATCTAAATAATTCAATAACTTTTCAGTTTGGTTTATTATTTTTATTGAATGGCTTTCCTTATTAAGGAACCATTTTTCAATTTTCCCTAATTTCATAATTGCCCTAGGACCAATAAAATTATATTATCTATAAGCAATTTTAATCCAAATATAAATAATTTTAAATTAGGTGTAGTTGCTAAAAATATTTTATACCTCAAATTAAGGCATGTTCACTATATTTTTTGGTGTTCCATCTAAAAATGCTTTCAAGTTATCAACCGCAATATCCATTAGCCTTGCTCTTGCGGATTTTGTTGCCCAAGCAATATGTGGGGTAATATTGCAATTTTTTGCCTTAAGCAAAGGATTGTCAGATTCAGGAGGTTCAACTGATAAAACATCTAATCCAGCGCCAGCAATTTGCCCCTTATTTAAAGATTCAGCCAGATCTTTTTCTACTATTAATGGCCCTCTTGCAGTATTGATAAGAAAAGCTGTATTTTTCATCTTTTCCAATGCATATTTATTAATCATGCCCTCAGTTTCTGAAGTTAGGGGACAATGCAAGGTAAGAATATCTGATTCTATTAAAATATCGTCAAAACTTACCCACTTAAAATCAATACCTGGAACTTTTTTTGTGTGGCCGCTATATGAAATTATTTTCATTCCCATAGCTTGGGCAATCTTAGCAGTTGCTTGCCCAATTCTTCCAAATCCTATTATTCCCATAGTTAAACCAGTTAGTTCAATTAAAGGATAATCCCAGAAACAAAAATCTGGATTATTGGCCCATCTACTCTTTTTAACCTCACCACTATGATGTTTTATGTGGCGGGTAAGTGCAAATAAATGTGAGAAAACCATTTGGGCTACAGAATCAGTCCCATAAGTGGGAACATTGGCAACAGGTATTTCCAGTTCCCTTGCTGTGTCTATGTCTACTACATCATATCCAGTAGCCAATACTCCAATAAATTTTAATTTTGGAAGCTTTTTTAGAATATCTTCAGGCAATTTTGTTTTATTTGTATAGATTATTTCCGCATCTCTTGCCCTCTCGATTATTTCTTCTTTCTTTGTTCTATCGTATATTACTGTTTCACCAAGTTTCTTAAAGCCATCCCAGCTTAAATCCCCAGGATTTTCTGTATAGCCATCTAGAGTTACGATTTTCATTTTTTACCTTTCTGTATCTAAAAGTTTTTATAAGCTAATACAAATATTTTCGTATAAACTTTTTTAAGAAGCAATTTAAAATAAATTGTATAAATAAAACAATGGATTAAAGGCCTTAAATTAAATTATTTTCATTTATAATTTTCATAACATGATCAACTGCTTCCTTAGGGCTGTTTACCACTTTATATAATTTCTTATCTTCAGGACTTATGGTGGCATGCGTGGAAAGTAATTCCTTGTCTATCCAATCACATAATCCATTCCAATATTCACTACCATATAACACGATAGGGAAGTGCTCAATTTTATTAGTCTGTGCAAGAGTTAACGCTTCAAAAAGCTCATCTAAGGTGCCAAAGCCTCCAGGAAATATTATGTATCCTACCGAGTATTTAACAAAGACCATTTTACGCACAAAGAAATATCTGAATTTTAAAGAAATATTTTGGTAAGGATTAGATTCTTGCTCAAAAGGCAATTCAATATTACACCCAATAGAAAGGCCCCCTGCATTATATGCACCCTTATTGGCTGCTTCCATAATTCCTGGTCCTCCGCCTGTTATTACTCCCATGTCCTTTTTTGCCAATAGCTTTGCAGTTTCTTCTGCCTCTTCATAGTAACGGTTCTTAGCAGAAGTGCGGGCAGAACCAAAAATGGCAATACAAGGGCCTACCCTTGCCAGCTCATCAAAACCTTCTACAAACTCGCTCTGTATGCGCAAAACTCTCCAAGGATCAGTATTCAGGAAATTAGGCTCTGTAGCTTTTTGGTGCTTAAAAAGTTCTTTATCCTGGTTTTTAGATGGAATATCTTTTTTCATAATAATCTTTCAATCTTTCTTCAAGTGTAATATGCTTT
>JAGYOJ010000163.1 GCA_018399435.1 Actinomycetota bacterium
ATCATCATAATTTAATAATGCATAATCATTAATTGTTTGATACTTTAATATATTAAATTTCAAATCTACATATTTCTTTATTGAACCATGCCTATCTATATGGTCGCTAGTGATATTTAAAACTATCGATACATGGGGATTAAAACTATTAATTCTTTCTAACTGAAAACTGCTAACTTCAATAATTCTAAAAAAATTTTTTTTATCTACCGTATTAATAAGCGGATTCCCAACATTTCCACAAACCAAAGTTTTATAGCCAGCATCTCTTAAAATTTTCCCAATTAAATTTACTACAGTTGTTTTGCCATTAGTTCCTGTTACAGCAACTATATTTATTTTTTCGTTTTTTTCAAGCATGCTCCAGGCTAATTCCAATTCACCCCAGACAGGAATATTAATTAAATTTGCCCTTTTAATTAAATAATGGCTACCAGAAATCCCTGGGCTGGAAATGATTAAATCAACTTCTTCTAATAATTGACTGTTATGAGCACTTTTGCCAATAATTATATTAACATTTTTTAATTGTTTTATTTCTTCTGGTATTTTTGCACTAGAGTTATCATCCACTGCGATAATAGAACTAGCTATTTCAGCAATATTTTTAATAACTGATATGCCAGTAATTCCTAAACCAACAACCATTAAATTTTTATTTTTTATATAATTTAATATTCCCATATCTAATCTATAAACTTTATATAATAAAGAAAAAATCCAGATCCGGCCAATAGCGCACAAACTATCCAAAACCTTATTATTACCTTTATTTCAATCCAACCTAATAATTCAAAATGATGGTGAATTGGAGCCATCTTAAATACCCTTTTTCTAAATAATTTAAACCATATTACCTGGATAATTACTGATAATGTTTCTATCACAAATATCCCCCCAATTAATACAAGAAGTATCTCTTGTTTCAGTATTATTGCAACAGCAGCAATTAGCCCGCCTAACCCAAAAGAACCGGTATCCCCCATAAAAATTTCAGCAGGCGCAGTATTCCACCATAAAAAAGATATGCTAGCAGCAATAGTGCCGCCACAAATAACTGCTATGTCGATACCATATCCAATATCAAAAATATTCCATTCCAAAAATGCAATAAACATAAATACTGCAAGCACAATAGATGAAGTTCCTGCAGCCAAGCCATCCAAACCATCAGTCAAATTTACCGCATTTGTTGTACCAATAACTATCATCACCACTAAAATGTAATACCAAATCCCAAGGTCAACATTTATATTGGTTAAAGGGATATTTAAATAGGTATCTAAATCTATAACCAGTAGTCCCATTAAGATAATATAAATACATACCAGAATAAGTAAGAATATTTTAACCCAGCCCCTTAATCCTAAAGATTTTTTTGTCTTAAGAGACATATAGTCATCAATAAAGCCAATTAAGCTGCACATTAAAAAAACTGAAAAAACAAATATGCCTTCCATGCTAAATTCTTTATATCTTAAATATTTAATTAAACTAACCACAACAAAAGAGATTGAAGAAGCTATTACAAATACCAATCCCCCCATCGTAGGGGTTCCAGCTTTTAATGAATGAGTTTTAGGCCCATCAATTCTTATACTTTCACCTATCCTTCTAGATTTTTGTATTTTAATTAATAATGGTGTAAGCAATAATGAAAAAAACCCACCAATTACTATTGATAAAAAAATCCAATTCATTTATTATCCTATCTAATTTCTTTTATGATATCTTCCATCTTATTAGCCCTGGATCCTTTGATTAAAACAATATCGCCTTTTTTCAATATTTTATTTATTTCATTAATTAATTCTATTTTATTTTCATAATAAAATGCATTTTCTTTTTTAGCACCCTTTTTTAGAAATCCCTTATATGTATTTTTGGATAACTTCCCAAAAGTTATTAATATGCCTACTTCTTTATCCTTTAAATACCTTCCAATATTAAAGTGGTACTCAGCTGATTTTCCTCCCAACTCTAACATATCACCTAAAATTGCTATAGTTCTATTAACTTTTCCGCCATTTACCTTTGTTAATATATCAATAGCCCCCATCACTGAAACGGGGCTTGCGTTATAGCAATCATTAATAATCGTCTTTTGGTTTATAATAAACATCTTTAGTCTTTTTTCTGATATGCTAGGGTCATTTATCCCTGCCTTTATATCTTTAAGGCTCACCCCTAAATGGAAAGCTACTGCTGCAGCTGCACAACTATTGTAAATATTATTATACCCTGGTACCCCCAACTTGATTTCTGCCAATTTTTCGTTCTTATTGCAGAAATCAAAAGTATATTTGCAATCTTTATCATGGCCCTTATCTATAAAATTAAAATCCAGCCTGTTATTTTTTCCATAATTTATAATTCTACAATTAACATTCTTTTTAATTAAATCAGCCCACTTATTATCATAATTTAAAAACAATGCCCCATTATTTTCTTCAATCTTTTTTGCAATTTGTGATTTTTCTAATGCTATCTCTTCAACACTGTTAAAAAACTCTAAGTGTGACTCAGAAACATTTGTAATGATACCTATTTTTGTATTTACAATCTTAGAAAGCAAGCTAATTTGCTTTCTGCCACGCATAGCAAGTTCTGCAATAAAATAATCTGTATTACGGTCTACATTCAGAACTGATTTTGACACCCCTATTTCATTATTAAAATTTTTGGGAGTATATTTTACATCGCTGCACCTTTTTAAAATACTTACTAGTAAATCTTTTGTTGTAGTTTTGCCAACACTGCCAGTTATTCCGACCACCACTGGAGATATAAGTCTAATATAATGGTAAGCTAAGTCTTCTAAAAATCTTAAACTATCCCCAGTCTCTATTATCAAAATATCTTTATTTTTATTAAAACTTTTCACCCTTGCAGCATAATTTTTCTCATAAACAAAGCCTTTAGCACCTTTTTTTAATGCTTTGCCAATATAGTCATGGCCATCAAAGTTTTCTCCCTTTAATGGAATAAAAAAATCTTTTTCTTTTAAGCTTCTGGTATCGGTAGAAAAAGAATTAATATACTTAAACTTACCTCTGTTTTTTAATTTTGAATTAGTCCACCTTAATATTTTATCAATCTCTATTTTTTCCATCCTTAAACCATTCCCTCACAGTTTCTTGGTCACTAAAGTGTATCCTATAATTTCTAAATTCCTGGTAATCTTCATGCCCCTTACCTGCAATTAAGACAATATCTTTTTTTCTTGCCATTTCCATAGCTTTAAATATAGCATCTTTTCTATTAGTTATTTTTCTATATCTTCCATCATTGTTTTTTCTAAATCCATTTTCAATCATTTCAATTATAGAATCCGGTTTCTCTGATCTGGGATTATCAGAAGTTATTATTGTGTAATCTGAAAATCTCTCAGAAATAGAGCCCATCATTTTTCTCTTTTCTTTATCCCTGTCTCCACCACAACCAAATACAGTTATTATCCGCCCCCCTTCTTTTACTAGCTCCTTGCTTGTTTTTAATACATTTAAGAGGCCGTCAGGCGTATGCGCATAGTCAACGATAACATTTATTCCAGTAGAATTGGCAATCTTTTCAAATCTTCCTGGAATCCCCTTCATATCTTCTATTCCCTTTTTGATTGTATTAAACTTAATATCTAGTTTAATGGCACCGACCGTGAACGTAAGCTTGAAAA